>NZ_JBQLIX010000015.1:0-112816 GCF_052156495.1 Pseudomonas sp. NCHU5216
CGGATGGCGGGGCCAAGCCTTTTTGCCTTCTTTTGTGGCGTTTGACAAAAGAAGGTCGCCGGGGGGCGAAACGGGAGCTTTCAGCAGGACGCCGATAAGTAGCTTGAACACCGAAACTCACACACAAACTTGCCAGTCCGGTATCAACCAGCATTTCCCCCTAAAGTGCAAAAGCCTTGCTATGGCTTCCCCGGATGAGGGTTAGCGCAGCCAGCTATCCAGCAGCCCCGGCAGTTCGGCCAGGCTGCTGATCTGCGCATCCGGCGTGCCATGGCCATCCCAGGTCAGCCCCTGCGGGTTGAACCAGATGGCGCGCATCCCAGCCGCCTGGGCGCCGGCGATGTCGTCGCTGGGGTGGTCGCCGATATGCACGGCACGCTCGGCCGCCACGCCGCCCGCACGGCTGAGGGCTTCGCGGAAGGGTTTCGGATCGGGCTTGCCGATGCCCAGCTCTTCGGCGCAGAGGGCGAACTGGAAGTACTCGGACAGCCCCAGACGCCGCACATCAGCATTGCCATTGGTGATCACCCCCAGCATGAAACGTTCGGCCAGTGCTTCCAGGGTGGGATGCACTTCGCTGAACAGCTCGACCTGATGGCGTGCAGTGAGAAATACCTGAAAACCGGCCTCGGCCAGGGTCTGCGCTTCGTCCGCTGGGTAGCCAGCGTCTTCCAGGGCATGGAAGAGAATGCGCCGGCGTAGCTCGCTCAAGCGGTGCTTGAGCAGTGGCTCGGCCTCGAGCAAACGGCTGCGCACGGCCCACAGGTGTTCGATGGGCACCGCGCCCAGGCGTGTTGCATGCAGTGCCAGCCAGTTGCGCAGGGCGGCTTCGGCGTCCTGCATGACCGGGGTGACGTCCCACAGGGTGTCGTCGAGGTCGAAGGTGATCAATTCGATGCTCATTCGCTACCGCCTTTGCGCTTGGCGCGTGGATGGGCCTGGTCATAGACCTTGGCCAGGTGCTGAAAGTCGAGGTGGGTATAGATCTGTGTGGTGGCGATGTCGGCGTGGCCTAGCAGCTCCTGCACGGCGCGCAGATCCTGCGAGGACTCCAGCATATGGCTGGCGAAGCTGTGCCGTAGCATGTGCGGATGCAGGTGCTGGCCCAGTTCACGCACGCCAGCCTGGCGCACGCGCAATTGCACCGCACGCGCGCCCAGGCGCCGACCTTGCTGGCTGATGAACACCGCGCCATCGCTGGGGTTGGCCAGCTTGCGCAGTGGCAGCCAGTGTTCCAGGGCCTGGCGTGCCATCCTGCCGACTGGCAATTCGCGCACCTTATTGCCCTTGCCGCGCACGCGCACCAGGCCGGCGGCCAGGTCGAGGCCATCGAGATCGAGCCCGACCAGCTCCGACAGGCGCAGGCCGGAGGAGTAGAAGAGTTCGAGCATGGCCTGATCGCGGCGGGCGATGAAGTCGTCCTCCACGGCGCCGTCGAGCAGTTGCGCGCTGCGGTCGGCATCCAGGGTGCGCGGCAGACGGCGCTCGCGTTTCGGCGGGCTCAGGCCGGTGGCCGGGTCGTGACGGCACAGGCCTTCACGCAGCAGGTACTGGTACAGGCCGCGGGTGGCCGAAAGCAGGCGCGCCAGGCTGCGGCTGGACAGGCCCTGCTGATGCAGGCGGGCGACCAGGCGGCGCAGGTTGCGGGTATCCAGCTCGCTCCACTCGTTCAGGCCTTCGGCCTCGCAGAACGCTTGCACCTTGCCCAGATCACGGCGATAGCCGTCGAGGGTGTGCGTCGACACCTGACGCTCGCGGCGCAGGTGTTCGAGGTAGGCGTCCAGATCAGCGGCAAGCTTCAAGCTTCAAGCTCCAGGTAAAAGCGTTCGGTCTGCCTGTTCTTGCGGCTTGGGGCTTGCAGCTCGTAGCTGCTTCTAACGTACCGACCGCAGCGGTGTGGCGAAGCCCGGCAGGACGCGCGCCAGCACTTCGGCGATGTAGCCGAGGAACAGGGTGCCCAGCGAGCTCTTGTAGTGCTGTGGGTCGGCACTGCCGATAGCCAGCACGCCATGCAGGCCCTGGTGGTTGAGGCCAACCACGGCTGCCGAGCCGACCTGCGCGGCTTCGTCCTTGCCGAACAGGAATTCCAGCTCGTGCGGGCGCAGCACGCCGCAGACGGTCTTGCCGCCGCTGAGCAGGCCGCCGATCTGCTGATGAGCTTCGGCCGAGCTGACCGAGCGGCCGACCGGCAGCTTGTTGTCGCTGAACAGGATCAGGCCGACGAAGGGCACCTGGAATTCGTGGCGCAGGCTGTCCTCGACCACGCCGACCACCTCTTCCAGGCTGCCGGCATCGAGCAGGTCGAGCACCAGGCGGCGGGTCTTGTCGAACAGGCGGTCGTTGTCGCGGGCCACGTCCATCAACTGGCCGAGGCGATGGCGCATCTCGATGTTGCGCTCACGCAGCAGCTTGACCTGGCGCTCCACCAGCGACACGGCATTGCCGGGCTGATGCGGAATGCGCAGTTCGGGAATCAGCTCTTCATGGTCGATGAAGAACTCCGGATGCAGGCGCAGATAGGCCGCGACCGTTTCCGAGTCGAGCGGTTTGGGCGAATCCTGCTGGTCGGTCATAAGCGAACCTGTCCTTCGTACACGCGGGCGGCTGGCCCGGTCATCATAACCGGCTGACCTTCGCCTGCCCATTCGATGGACAGTTTGCCGCCTGGCAGTTCCAGTTGCACGGGCGAATCCATCCAGCCCTGGCGAATCGCTGCGACCGCTGCGGCGCAGGCGCCGGTGCCGCAGGCCTGGGTTTCCCCGGCGCCGCGCTCCCATACGCGCAGGCGCGCGTGCTTGCGATCGAGCACCTGAAGAAAGCCGACATTGACCCGCTGCGGGAAGCGCGGGTGGTGTTCCAGCTTCGGGCCCAGTTCGTGCACCGGGGCGTTGTCGACGCTGTCGACGCGCAGCACGGCGTGCGGGTTGCCCATCGACAGCGCGGCCAGCTCGACGCTCTGGCCGTCCACCTCGACGCGATAACTCAGCGCGGCCTGTTCGGCCTGGAACGGCACCTGATCCGGCTGCAGGCGCGGCGCGCCCATGTTGACGCAGACCTGGCCATCGTTCTGCACGCGCAGCTCGATGATGCCGCTCTTGGTCTCGACGCGAATGACCTTCTTGGTGGTCAGGCGCTTGTCCAGCACGAAGCGGGCGAAGCAGCGCGCGCCGTTGCCGCATTGCTCCACTTCCGAACCGTCGGCGTTGAAGATGCGGTAGCGGAAGTCGACGTCCGGGTGGCTCGGCGGTTCGACGATCAGCAACTGATCGAAGCCCACGCCAGTGTGGCGGTCGCCCCACTGCTTGGCGTGCTTGGGCTGCACGTGGGCATGCTGACTGATCAGGTCGAGGACCATGAAGTCGTTGCCCAGGCCGTGCATCTTGGTAAAGCGCAATAGCATGGCTTTACCCTCAGCCTGGCAGCAGGCTTTCGCCGGCGTAGAGCTCTTGAACGGTTTCGCGACGGCGCACCTCGAAGGCCTGCTCGCCATCGACCAGCACCTCGGCGGCGCGGCCACGGGTGTTGTAGTTGGAACTCATGACGAAGCCGTAGGCCCCCGCCGAGCGCACGGCCAGCAGGTCACCTTCTTCCAGCACCAACTGGCGATTCTTGGCCAGGAAGTCGCCGGTTTCGCAGATCGGCCCGACCAGATCGTAGTTGCGCGCCTGGCCTTCACGCGGTTGCACCGGCGACACGTCCATCCAGGCCTGATACAGGGCCGGGCGGATCAGGTCGTTCATCGCCGCGTCGATCACGGCGAAGTCCTTGTGCTCGGTGTGCTTGAGGTACTCCACCTGGGTCAGCAGCACACCGGCGTTGGCGACGATGAAGCGCCCCGGCTCGAACACCAGCGACAGGTCACGGCCTTGCAGACGCTTGCGCACGGCGGCGATGTAGTCGCCGGCCAGCGGCGGCTGCTCGTCGCGGTACTGCACGCCGAGACCGCCACCGAGATCCAGATGCTTGATGCGGATGCCGCGCGCGGCCAGCTTGTCGACCAGCAGCAACAGGCGATCCAGCGCGTCGAGGAAGGGCTCGAGGGTGGTCAGCTGCGAGCCGATATGGCAGTCGACGCCGATCACGTCCAGGTTCGGCAGCTCGGCGGCGCGGGCGTAGACCGCCTCGGCCTGCTCGATATCGATGCCGAACTTGTTTTCCTTGAGGCCGGTGGAAATGTACGGGTGGGTGCCGGCGTCCACGTCCGGGTTGACCCGCAGCGACACGGGGGCCTTGACGCCCAGTTCGGCGGCGACTTTCTGCAGGCGCTCCAGCTCGACGCTGGACTCGACGTTGAAGCAGTGCACGCCGACTTCCAGGGCGCGGCGCATGTCATCGCGGCTCTTGCCGACGCCGGAGAAGACGATGCGGCTCGGCTCGCCACCGGCAGCCAGCACGCGCTCCAGCTCACCGCTGGAAACGATGTCGAAACCGGCACCCAGACGTGCCAGCACGTTCAGCACGCCGATGTTGGAGTTGGCCTTGACCGCAAAGCAGACCAGGTGTGGCATGCCGGCCAGGGCATCGGCATAGGCCCGGTATTGCCCCTCGATATGGGCGCGGGAATAGACATAGGTGGGCGTGCCGAAGCGCTGGGCCAGCGCAGACAAGGCAACGCCTTCCGCGAACAGCTCACCGTCGCGGTAGTTGAAGGCTTCCATGGGGCAGCTCCTGTCAGAGTTCGAAACGGTCTCGGCTGTTGCCGGCTTTTTCGTCGCCCGGCATGTACAGCGGGCCTTTCTGGCCGCAGCCGGCCACCAGGCAGACAACGGCGAGGAGCGCGAGGGTCAGTCGCTTCATGGGACAGTCCTTGAAAAAAGCGTGAATTGCGCTGGAGTATACCGACCCCCCGCCACCTTGCCTATGCGCCCAGCGCCCGTCCGGCGCGGGCTGGCCGAAGCGGCACGGCATGCAGACAGTGATCGAGGAGAGCTGATGGAACACCCTGTGCTACTGGCCGGCTCGGTTTCGGCCGCCTATCTGCAAGGCCTGATCGCCTACCTGCAGCGCCAGGGCGTGGAGCCGGTGATGCTGCTCGCCCGCGCCCGCTTGCCCCGCGAACTGCTCGGCCAGCACCCGCCGCGCATGGCCGCCAGTGCCTACCTGCGTCTGCTGGAGGAGGGTGTGCGCCTGACCGGCGACGATTGCCTGGGGCTGCACCTGGGTGAAGCCGTGAGGCCGGGTGACTACGGCGTGCTCGGCCATCTGCTGATGAGTTGTGCGACCCTGGCCGATGCCCTGCACCGTCAGGCGCGCTATGCCGCGCTGGTGGGCAGCCTGGGGCAGGTCGGGCTGGACGACGAGCCGACTGGCGAAGGCGGCGAGGCCCTGGTCGCCCATAGCTGGCAACCGCTGTTGGCGCAGCAGCAACGGCAGTTGAGCGAGGAGACCCTGGCCGGCTGGGTCAGCTTCGGGCGCTGGATCAGCGGCCTGGACATCGCCCCGGTGCAGGTGCGCTTCCAGCATGCGGCACCAGCCGATACCCGCGAACACCAGCGCATCTTCCGCTGCCCGGTGCTGTTCGAGCAGCCCGACAACGCCCTGATCTTTCCCAAACGCCTGTTGAGCGTGGCGCTGGGCCAGGCCGACGCGCAGGTCAGCGGCATGCTCGACGCCTACGCTGATCGTCTGCTGGGCGAATTGCGTCAGGGTGCTAGCCTGCTGGAACGGGCGCGACGGATTCTGCTGGCACAACTCGCCGAGCAGCGCCCGGAACTGCATGCCATCGCCGAGGCTCTGGCGCTGAGCCCACGCACCCTGCAGCGGCGTCTGGGCGAAGCGGGGGTGTCGTTCAACCAGTTCGTCGACGAGACCCGCCAGTTGCTGACGCTGCACTACTTGCGCGAGACCTCGCTGGCGCTGGAGGACATCGCCTTGAGGGTGGGTTTCAGCGAGCCAGCTTCGCTGTTGCGGGCCTTTCGTCGCTGGACGGGAAGGAGCCCGGGCGAGTACCGTCGCCACCTGCCCGGCTGAGTGCCGGGTAGCGTTCACCCATTTTTCTGCAGTCGCTGCACCTTGTGAGGACACCCCGATGAGCCTGAGCGAAGCCCGCTTCCACGATCTGGTCGATGCCACCCAGCAAGCGGTGGAGGACATCTTCGACGACAGTGATCTGGACGTCGACCTGGAGAACAGCGGCGGCGTGCTGACCGTGCGCTTCGACAACGGCACGCAACTGATCTTCAGCCGCCAGGTGCCGATCCGCCAGCTCTGGGTGGCGGCGCGTTCTGGCGGCTTCCACTACGACTACGACGAGGACGAGCAGCGCTGGGTCTGCGACAGCAGTGACGAACTGCTGGGGGAAATGCTCGTACGCTTCGTGACCGAGCAGGCAGGCGTCGAACTGGAGTTCGATGAACTCTGATAGCGCGGCACCGGCCTCGCCCTGCCAGCGCAAGTGCTGCCTGGACGAGCAGGACATCTGCCTGGGTTGTGGCCGCAGCATGCAGGAGATTCTCGACTGGGGCGCTGCCGATGCGCAGCGCCGCCGGCAGATCTGTGAGGCTGCCGAAGCGCGCCTGAGGGCGCGCAAAGCGCCGAGCTGACCTGCTGGTCTTGTTTATTCGGCTGGCTGTGTTAGGGTCGACAAAACGTTGCAAAACCCCGCCTTCGGGCGGGGTTTTGCTTTTCTGAGCCACACATAAGGAGTCTGCCCGGCATCATGAACAGCGCACCCGCCATCACCATCACTCGTCTCGACCTGCAGCGCCTGGAGCGCCTGCTGGACTCCCTGGAGGATTTCGGCCCTGGCGCCGAGGCGCTGGAGAAAGAGCTGGCACGCGCGCAGGTGGTCGGGCATGACGAGATCCCTGCTGGCGTGGTGACCATGAACTCGCGGGTGCACTGCCGCGAGGAAAGCAGCGGCAAGGACTACCACCTGACCCTGGTCTACCCGCAGGATGCCGGTGGCGAGGGCAAGGTCAGCATTCTCGCGCCAGTGGGCAGCGCCTTGCTCGGCTTGTCCGTTGGCCAGCACATCGACTGGCCGGTGCCGAGCGGCAAGCAACTCAAACTGACGCTGCTGGAAGTGGAATATCAGCCGGAAGCGGCGGGCGAATACGACCGTTGAGTGCAGGGGCATCAAGGCTGGGCTAGCAGACCGTTGAAAAACGTAGGCGAGGCAGGCTGACCTATACCGATGGCGGCCCCGCAAAAACAGCCGAAAAACGCTCGGAGTCGCGCTCGACTGTAAATGAGCATTTTGACTGGGCTCGCACGCGAGGCTGTTTTTAACGACGGGCAGACAACGCAGGTAGTTTTTCGACAGTCTGCTAGAGTGAGATTTCAATGATCAGCAAGGAAGCTCTGCCATGCCCAGTCTCCCTCTGTACTTTCCACCCAGCTACTCGCAGCCGCGCGGCCTGCTTTGTGCCGAGCTGGTGCTCGACGCCTACGACCAGTACGCGCAATGGCTGAAGCAGCAACGCCCGCGCGTGGCCGAGCACTTTCACTGGCAGCCGCCGCAGCGCCCCGGTTGGCAGTTTTCCGCGCCGATCTGGAGCATCCTCAGCGAGTGGCATCTGCTCAACGAGTCGGAACCCTTCGGCTTCGCCGCGCGTGACCCTCAGGGCGACTGCTATCTGGTGTTCCGTGGTACCGAGTCGGTGCAGGACTGGCTCGACGACCTGGATCTGGATCAGCGCGACTATCCCTGGCAGGGCAGCGCCGGCCTGGTGCACGACGGTTTCCTCAAGCTCTATACCTCGCTGCGCGATCAGGCCCTGCTGGCGCTGGAGGATCTGCAGCCACAGGCGCAGCTCTGGGCCTGCGCCCACAGCCTGGGCAGTGCCCTGAGCAGCCTGGCGGTGCCGGATCTGCGCCGACGTTGGCCTTTCCTGCCGTTGCAGCATTACAACTTCGCCAGCCCACGCCTGGCCTCGCCGGCCTTCGCCAGCTACTACAATGCCCTGGCGGTGCCCACTTACCGCCTGGTCAACGACAGCGATCTGGTGCCCGAGGTGCCGCCCGCCGACAGCGATCGTTGGTGGTATCAGCATCTCGGTCTGCCGGTGACCTTCACCGCCAGCTATGGCGGTGTCGCCGACAACCACAGCATGAGTGGTTGCTACCTCTACGCCCTGATGCACCCCGAAGCGCCGATGCGCGGCTAGCAGGTGGTTTTCCAACGGCCTGCTAGGCCTGCTGCAGCGCCGCGTTCAGGGCATCCTCCAGTTCGCTCTTGTAGCGCAGGTAGTGCACCGTCTGCGCCTGTTGCTCGGCGAGCACGGCGGACAGATCCAGGTCAGTGATGTAGCAGGGGTAGCGCTCGCCGCCGGCGCGCTGGGCGAGGATGTGCTGGGCCACGGCGCGGTAGAGGTCGCGGCCGTATTCCAGTTCGGAGAATTCGCGGTGGTTGCAGTACAGGGTGACGTGACGCTGGCGTCCGTCCCCCGGCTCGACGATGGCTTGCACGTCATAGAAGGGGTGGCTGATCGGCGCCTGTGGCGCGACCCGGCGTTCCACGCTCTGAGCGCGCAGTGGCGCATCCGGTAGCAACTGGTGGTAGAGCACTTCCAGCGGCATATCGCTGCTCAGATCGTCCAGTGGTAGCTGCGCGTTGCGCCGGTACAGCAGCGATTGCAGGAAGCGTTGCAGCGGGGTGAGCAGGCTTTGCTCGTCGCGGTACGGTAGGCGCCGACGCCACAGGGCGTTGTGCTCGTCGAGCACGGTCAGCTCGGCCTCGCTGCTCTGCTCGTTGAGGCGGTAGAACACCTGAATGGTCTGCGGCTTGCCCAGGGGCAGGATCAGCGCCAGGTCACTGCCTTCCAGGGCGTAGCGGTCGAGACTCAGTGGGCTGAACAGCGCCTGTTCGGCACCCAGATGCTCGAGTAGCGCCGGCAGGTCGCCCAAGGCGGTATGGCTGACCTGGCCTGGGGTCAGTTGCAGTACGTGATAATGCTGGCGCACCTGCAGCAGGTAGCGCGAGGCCTTGCCAGTGGTGTAGTTGTCGAGCAGGTCGCGCAACAGTTCCTCGACCCGGCTGGCGATGGCCGGGGCGCGGTTGCGGCAGTAGCAGCGTACCTGCACCTCGGGGTATGGGCCTGCGGGCGGCAGGCCGTTGAGCAGGTCGCTGAGGCAATCGAGCAGGGCATCCTCGCCGTCGTAACGCGCCACCTGCAGCTCGTTCCAACTGTTGAGGCTGACTTGATCCAGGGTCAGCACCAGGTTCTCGCGCACACCCGAGTAACCCAGGGCATCGGTGCGCCCGCTGGTCATGTGCAGGTTCATCTGGCTGTGCTGCTTGAGCGGGTCGAGGCCAACGTTCACCAGCAGCAGAATCCGGCTCGGTGTGCTGCTGCGCAGCAGCGCCGTTTCTTCCACCTGGGGCAGGGGCAGGGCGAACATCTGCTGCAGGCTGGTGATCAGGTTGGCCAGCTCGAAGTCGCTCAGGTCGCTGCTGCCGGGGTGCAACGAGAGCCGAGTGCTGGCGTCGATCACGCCGTTGCGGTGGCACCAGGCGAGCAGTTCGATCAGCTCGCGGGCGCGCTTGATCGGGGCGAAGTCCGGCCATTCCTGCGCGCCCAGGCTGCCGCTGAACAGCTCCCACTGGTAGTCGCCAGGTGTCTCGCTGCTGGGGCGCTGCACCAGGGTGAGGGTGTCCTCGGCCAGATCCGGGGCGATGCCGGGGTTGATGAACTCCACCTTGCCGGCCTTGCGCTCGAAGGCCGCATACAGGCGTCGGCCGAGCACGTTGAGGTCGCGGTTGCTCAGGCTGCTGCCGACCTGGGCACTGCGGGCGAACTGGGTGAGGAAGCGATAGCTGTAGGTCAGCTCGTTGACCAGCAGGCGCCGCTCGGCAGCCACCTGGCGAACCTTCCACTGGCTGCGGCTGTCGAGCAGGTTGAGCTGGCGCGCCTGCCAGCCCCACTCGGCGGTCAGGCGTTCGAGCAGCAGGCGCTGCCAGCTCTTGGGTCGGCCACGGGTCGGCGGGCGGCTGATCTTCTTGTTCACCTTGAGGTACAGGCAGCGGCGGATCAGCTCCAGGCGTTCCTGATCGCCTCGGGCGCTGAGGTATTCCTCCAGGCGCCGGTAGACGACGATATAGGGGTCGAGCTCGTCCAGATCCAGACGCCCCTCGAACACCGCCTGCTTGAAGCGCAGCGCCAGGCACTCGACCTTGGGGTGCTCGCTGGCGTAGACCTCGGTGAGCAGCAGTTTGAGCGCGGACTTGTACGGCGATTCGATGCCCTTGTAGAGCTGCCACATGCCGGCGCCGAGGAATTCCTGTGGGGGAATCTGCGCCAGGTGGCCGAGGTCGAGCACGTCGTCCTCGCGTACGAAGCGCTTGCTCAGCAGGGTGCGGCAATAGTCTTCGTAGCGGTTTTCCTCGTACACCGGCACCAGCCACCAGATCGGCGTGCGCCCGCCGAGCCAGATGGCGGTGCGATAGAACTCGTCGAGCAGCAGGTAGTGCTGGGTGGTGCCGCAGTCATCGGAGGTGAGCTGGGTGTCGCGCATGCCGCGGGCAAAACGCAGGGGTTCGATGAGAAAGACATGCACCTCGGCGCCCTGGCCAGCGGCCCAGCTTTCCAGTTGGTCGCATTTCTTGCGCAGCTCCTTCAGCGCCTGTTCGCCCAGATTCGCGGCATGGCACAGCCACAGATCCATGTCGCTCTGCTCGGCCTGTGCCACGGTACCCAGGCTGCCCATCAGGAACAGGCCATGCAGCGGTGCGGCGCCCTGGCCACGGCGCGGTTTGTAACTGAAGGAGCGGGTCAGGCGCTGCACTTCGGCCAGGCTGGCATCGTCCGGCTCGAAGCCGCTGAGCCCCGCCGGGGTGCTGGCCGAGACGTAGCCCGGTAGCAGTGGATGGTTGACGTGCAACAGCAGCGGCAGCAGCTTGAGCACCAGTTGCTGGCGTGTCGACAGGGCCTGGGTGGCGCGTTGCAGGCGGCCCTGATTGATCTGCAGAAAGCGTGCGCGCAGTTGCGCCAGCACCTTGCGATCGATGCCGTCGTCGATATCGGGGCGGATTTCCTGGCTGCGCGTCATGCTCGAACTCTACTGGCGGGTGGTGCAAGCCTATCAGCGGCGTGCTCGCCAGGGCAGTCTCCGTGACGCAGATTGCCCGCCGTTGCCGGACGCTCGGGGCAGCCGGCGGGCGTTTTCGCTCAGGCGGGCGTGGCCTGACGCTTGGCGAGTATGGTCAATACGGCTTGTGCGTGTTCGGCGGCATCGATGCCCAGGCTGGTGAGGTAACCGCCATCGGCCTGGCTCACCAGGCCTTTTTCGTAGAGCCGGGTGATGGCGCCTTGCGCCTTGAAGGAGGCGTTGTTGTGTACCTTGAGCCCCTCCTGATGGTTGTCCAGGTTGTACAGGGCGAGGATTTCCAGCTCATCGATCAGCTCAGCAGTGAAGGACTTCATGGTGACTCCGTCTTGTCGTTATGGCGTTGTTGCAGTGTAGAGCCTAGAACCGTGCTCTGCCCGGTGCGTGTCTGCCAGGTTTCGAGGATGCGCTGATAGGTGCCGTCACGCCTGATCTGGAGCATGCCTTCATCGAAACGTCGCAGCAGCTCAGGCGCCTGCGGGTGGTGGCGGGAGAAGCTCAAATAGAGTTCCGGGCGATATACCCGGGCCAGGGGGACGAACTGCCCGGCCAGCTCCGGATGTTCGCGCAGCAGCGCTTCGGTCGTGCCGCGAAAGGCGATGACGTAATCGACGCGGCGGTGCTGCAGCATGAGAAAGCCGTTGAGGTCGCGCCTTACCGGAATACGCCGGATGCCGGGGTAACTGTCGAAGTACTCGCCATAGGTATAGCCGATGGTCACCGCGACACGCTTGCCTTTGAGCGCTTCGAGGTCGTCGATCAGTGCCGAGCCGGCAGGCCCCCAGAGCTGTATGTCGTCGCTGAACAGCATGTGCTCGGGCAGCAGGAAGTGGTCGCGGATATAGGTATCGGGCGTGGTGTTGAAGCACGCCACCAGGAAGCCATTGCGGGCCAGCTCCATGCAGCGTGAGTAGGGATAGGGCGTCAGTTCCAGCGCGGTATCGGTGGCGGCGAAGGCCGCGCGCACGATATCGGCCGACATGCCCTCGATGCGGTCGTTGCGCCAGGCGGTGTAGGGGTACCAGTCGTCCTCGGCGCCGATGCGCAGGCTATCGGCCACGGCCGTGTGGGCGAACGGCAAACCCAATGCCAGCGCCAGCCCTGCGACGAATCGGAAGCGTCGGTGCAGCATTGCACAGGCACCTTGAACGGCAAAAGACAGAGATGACCCTAGCAGTCTATTGGCCGCTACGCCCATTGCCATGGGTCAAACCCGCTTCAGTTTTCCTCTGGCAGCTCGGGTAGGGCACGCAGGGCCTGTTCGTACCAGGTGCTGTCGAAGGGGCGATCCTCACGCAGCATGGCGTCGACCTCGTGGGCCAGCACCAGGGCCATGAGCTCGAGGATCTCCTCGCGTTCGTAGCCCACCAGGCTCAGCTTGTTGTACACCGCCTTGGCAGCGGCTGGCTCGCCGCTTTCCAGTTGGTTCTCGATGGCCTGAACCAGGGTGGCCAGGGCGAAATCTTCGTCGTTGTCGTCGTGCTCGCTCATCTGTGGTTCCTCATGCTGTGCCGGCGGCGAAGTCCAGCAGGGCCTGGCCGGTCAGGCGATAGGTGGTCCACTCGCTCTGCGGGCGGGCACCGAAGGATTCGTAGAAGTCGATGGCCGGGGTGTTCCAGTCCAGCACCGACCACTCGAAACGGCCACAATCGCGGGCCACGGCCAGTTGCGCCAGGTGGCGCAGCAGCGCCTTGCCGGCGCCCAGGCCGCGTGCTTCGGGGCTGACGTAGAGGTCTTCCAGATACAGGCCGTGCTTACCCAGCCAGGTGGAGTAGTTGAAGAAGTACACCGCATAGCCGATGGCCTGGCCGTCGCGCTCGCAGATCAGGCCGTGGGCGGTGCTGCCTTCGGCGAACAGGCTGTCGCGGATACCGGCGGCGTCGGTCTTCACCTCGTGCTCGGCCTTCTCGTAGATGGCCAGATCGGTGATGAAGCGCAGGATCAGCTCGGCATCGTCAGGGGTAGCGGGGCGGATGGTCAGGGGCATGGCATATCTCGTTGTAAATCAGCCTTGGTTGAGGGTCAGCCAGATCAGTGGCGAGCCCACGAGGCAAAAGAAACCGAACGCTGCGACCCAGGCCGTGCGTGAGCCCATCGGGTCATCCACGCGCAGTGGCAGGCCTGGGTAGCGGCCCAGCGTCAGCAGGCGCAAGGCCAGCCAGCCGATGCCTTAGAAGAGGTAGGCCAGGACGATCTCGGCGATCATCCCGGCCAGAAACCCCAGGCCGCGTAGCAGCAGTTCGAACATGGGCGTCCTTTCCCAGGGCTTGGCTCAGCGACTGGCCAGCAGCTCGCGACCACGCGCCACGGCCGCGCGCACCTGATTCGGTGCGGTACCGCCGATATGGTCGCGGGCACCCACCGAGCCTTCCAGGGTCAGTACGGCGAACACATCGTCAGCGATCTGATCGCTGAACTGACGCAGTTCGTCCAGGCTCATCTCGGCCAGATCCTTGCCGCTCTGCACGCCGTATTTCACCGCATGGCCGACGATTTCGTGGCAGTCGCGGAAGGGCAGGCCCTTGCGCACCAGGTAGTCGGCCAGGTCGGTGGCAGTGGAAAAACCGCGCAGGGCTGCCTCGCGCATGATCTCGCGCTTGGGCTTGATCGCCGGCACCATGTCGGCGAAGGCGCGGAGGCTGTCACGCAGGGTATCGGCGGCGTCGAACAGCGGCTCCTTGTCTTCCTGGTTGTCCTTGTTGTAGGCCAGTGGCTGGCCCTTCATCAGGGTCAGCAGGCCGGTCAGGGCGCCGAACACGCGACCGGTCTTGCCGCGCACTAGCTCGGGCACGTCGGGGTTCTTCTTCTGCGGCATGATCGAGCTGCCGGTGCAAAAGCGATCCGGCAGGTCGATGAACTGGAACTGCGCGGATGTCCACAGCACCAGCTCTTCGGAGAAGCGCGACAGGTGCATCATCGCCAGCGACGCGGCGGCGCAGAATTCGATGGCGAAGTCGCGATCCGACACGCCGTCCAGCGAGTTGCCGCCCACGGCGTCGAAACCCAGCAGTTCGGCGGTGATTTCACGCTGGATCGGGTAGGTGGTGCCGGCCAGCGCGGCGCTGCCCAATGGCATGCGGTTGGTGCGCTTGCGGCAGTCGACCAGGCGCTCGTAATCGCGCGAGAGCATCTCGAACCAGGCCAGCAGATGGTGGCCGAAGGTCACCGGCTGGGCGGTCTGCAGGTGGGTGAAGCCGGGCATGATGGTGTCCGCTTCGGCTTCGGCCAGGCCCAGCAGGCCCTGCTGCAGGCGGGTGATTTCCGCCAGGATCAGGTCGATCTCGTCACGCAGCCACAGGCGGATGTCGGTGGCCACCTGGTCGTTGCGCGAGCGGCCGGTGTGCAGCTTCTTGCCGGTGACGCCGATGCGGTCGGTCAGGCGCGCTTCGATGTTCATGTGCACGTCTTCCAGGTCGACGCGCCAGTCGAACTGGCCGGCTTCGATCTCGCCCTGAATCTGCTTGAGGCCGTCGATGATGGCGTCACGTTCGGCCTCCGTCAGCACGCCGACCTTGGCCAGCATGCTGGCGTGGGCGATGGAGCCCATGATGTCGTGGCGATAGAGGCGCTTGTCGAATTCGACCGAGGCGGTGAAACGGGCGACGAAGGCGTCGACGGGCTCGCTGAAGCGGCCGCCCCAGGATTGGTTGGTTTTTTCGCTGCTCATGGTTAGGGCTCTGGATCGGGCAGACCATGGGGGCCTGCATGACGGAAAAAGTGCAGCGATGATAACAGGGGTATGACCCGCTGCCGATCAGATAAGCCCATGCGGTTGCAGGTGGCGCAGGCCAGGCGAGTGCATGAATTTGTCGCCTGGTCTGCATTTCGGTGCTTTATTTGCCTTGCTCGGGTCGCTCTGGCTTGCCGCCGTGCGAAGCGCCACGGAAACTGCTGCCATGTCTAGCCAAACCCACGTCAACCATCCCAAGCCTTCGCCAGTGGATGACTTCTTCGTGCCCGAACTGTGCCAGCCCGAGGCGCTGCTGAGCATGGTGCTGCTGGCCGAGCTGCTGGTACTGGTGCTGGTGCTGGCCGAACCCATGGTGCCGAACTTCGATTGGGTGCGCCTGGCGCTGACCTCGCTGTTCGTGCAGTGGATCGTGCTGCTGTCGGCGGCGTTGCTGTGCCGCCTGCGGCCCTTGCTGGCGCGCTTGCGTCCGGCCCTGGCCGGCGTGCTGTGCTGCCTGCTGGTGGTACTGCTGACCTTGGGCTGCACCGCCGTCGCCGATTACTACGACCTTGGCGGGCCCTTGCCGCGCAGTGGTGAAACGCGACTTTACCTGCGTCATGCATTGATCAGCCTGATCATGTCGGCACTGCTGCTACGCTACTTCTATCTGCAGAGCCAATGGCGCAAGCAGGAGCAGGCCGAGTTGCGCGCGCGCATCGAGTCGTTGCAGGCGCGGATCCGCCCGCATTTCCTGTTCAACAGCCTCAACAGCATCGCCAGTCTGGTGGCGGTCGACCCCGTCAAGGCCGAGCAGGCGGTACTGGATCTGTCCGATCTGTTTCGTGCCAGTCTGGCCAGGCCGGGCACGCTGGTGTCCTGGCGGGAGGAACTCGAATTGGCCAAACGTTATCTATCGATCGAGCACTACAGGCTCGGCGAACGGCTACAGTTGCAATGGGAGGTCGATAATGTGCCCGAGGATCTGCCGATTCCTCAGCTCACCTTGCAACCTCTTTTGGAAAACGCCTTGATCTACGGCATCCAGCCACGCATAGCGGGTGGCCTGGTGCGCATCGAGGCGGATTACCAGGACGGTGTGTTCAGTTTGTGTGTCAGCAATCCGTATGAAGAGCGTGGCGAGCAGCACCCGTCGCGGGGTACGCGCCAAGCGCTGAGCAACATCGACGCGCGTTTGACGGCACTTTTCGGGCCGCGCGCCAGTCTCAGCGTGGAGCGTCGTGACGGCCGTCATTACAGCTGTCTACGCTATCCTTGTGCGAGACTCACGCAGGAAGCCAGAGCAATATGAATGTCCTGATAGTCGATGATGAACCCCTTGCCCGCGAGCGCCTCAGCCGCATGGTCGGCGAGCTCGAGGGTTACCGAGTATTGGAGCCTGCCGCCAGCAATGGCGAGGAGGCCCTTACCCTGATCGACAGCCTGAAACCGGATGTCGTGCTGCTGGACATCCGCATGCCCGGGCTGGACGGGCTGCAGGTGGCCGCCAAGCTTTGCGAGCGCGAGGCGCCGCCGGCAGTGATCTTCTGCACCGCCCACGATGAATTCGCCCTGGAAGCCTTCCAGGTCAGTGCGGTCGGCTACCTGGTCAAGCCAGTGCGTGCCGAAAACCTGCGCGAGGCGTTGAAGAAGGCCGAGCGTCCCAACCGCGTGCAACTGGCGGCCCTGACCCGCCCGGCAGCAGAAAGTGGCGTTGGCCCCCGAAGCCATATCAGCGCCCGCACGCGCAAGGGCATCGAGCTGATCCCGCTGGATCAGGTGGTCTACTTCATCGCCGATCACAAATACGTGACCCTGCGTCACGAGGGCGGCGAAGTGCTGCTGGACGAGCCGCTCAAGTCGCTGGAAGACGAATTCGGCGAGCGTTTCGTGCGTATCCACCGCAACGCTCTGGTGGCCCGCGAGCGCATCGAGCGCCTGCAACGCACTCCGCTGGGGCATTTTCAGCTCTACCTCAAGGGCCTCGGCGGCGACGCCCTGGTGGTGAGCCGGCGCCATGTGGCCGGCGTGCGCAAGCTGATGCAGAACCTATAGGGTAGCTACAAGCCTCAAGCCTCAAGCCTCAAGCCTCAAGCCTCAAGCTGCAAGCGGCAAGTAAAAGCTGGGTGCGGCGCTTGGAGCTTGGAGGGAGCGGCCAATCGGTATTGGAGCTTGCTATCATGGCGGCAATCCGTTTTCTGGAATTGCCCCATGCCCCGCGAAATCCGCATCGCCACCCGCAAGAGCGCCCTGGCCCTTTGGCAGGCCGAATACGTCAAAGCCCGTCTGGAACAGGCTCATCCCGGTCTGAAGGTCAGTCTGGTGCCCATGGTCAGCCGCGGCGACAAGCTGCTCGACGCGCCGCTGGCGAAGATCGGCGGCAAGGGGCTGTTCGTCAAGGAGCTGGAAACCGCGCTGCTGGAGAACGAGGCCGACATCGCCGTGCATTCGATGAAGGACGTGCCCATGGACTTCCCCGAAGGCCTGGGTCTTTACTGCATCTGCGAGCGTGAAGACCCGCGCGATGCCTTCGTCTCCAACACCCATGACAGCCTCGATGCGCTGCCGGCCGGCAGCGTGGTCGGCACCTCCAGCCTGCGTCGTCAGGCGCAACTGCTGGCGCGCCGGCCCGATCTGCAGATTCGTTTCCTGCGCGGCAACGTCAACACCCGTCTGGCCAAGCTCGATGCCGGCGAATACGACGCCATCATTCTCGCCGCTGCCGGGCTGATCCGTCTGGGCTTCGAGGAGCGCATTCGCTCCTCGATCAGCGCCGAGGACAGCCTGCCGGCCGGTGGCCAGGGCGCCGTGGGCATCGAGTGTCGTAGCGCCGACAGCGACGTGCAGGCCCTGCTGGCGCCGCTGCACCACCGCGAAACCGCCCTGCGCGTCACCGCCGAGCGGGCGCTGAACAAGCGCCTCAATGGCGGCTGCCAGGTGCCCATCGCCTGCTATGCCCTGCTCGAAGACGACCAGCTCTGGCTGCGTGGCCTGGTTGGCCAACCGGACGGTGGCTTGCTGCTGCGCGCCGAAGAGCGTGCTGCCAGCGGCGATGCCGAGGCACTTGGCGTGCGTGTGGCCGAGGCGCTGCTGGCGCAGGGGGCAGAAGACATTCTCAAGGCGGTATACGGCGAGGCCGGCCACCCGTGAGCGCCTGGCGCCTGCTGCTGACCCGCCCCGCCGAGGAGTGCGCGGCGCTGGCGCAGACGCTGGCCGCGCAGGGCATCGCCAGCCATTGCCTGCCCCTGCTGGCCATCGAGGCGCTGCCCGAAAGCGCCGAGCAGCACGCAACCTTCGCCGGCCTGCAGCGCTATTGTGCGGCGATCGTGGTCAGCAAGCCGGCGGCCCGCATGAGCCTGCAATGGCTCGCGCGCTACTGGCCGCAAGCGCCGACGACGCCCGCCTGGTTCAGCGTTGGCGCGGCCACCGCTGGCGTGCTCGCCGAGCAGGGGCTGCAGGTGCATTTCCCCGCCAGCGGTGATGACAGCGAAGCGCTGCTGGAACTACCGGCCTTGCAGCAGGCCATCGCCACCGCCGAGGCACCGCAGGTGCTGATCCTGCGTGGCGAAGGTGGCCGAGAATTTCTCGCCGAGCGCTTGCGCGGCCAAGGCGTCACGGTCGACTATCTGCCACTTTACCGGCGCACGCTGCCTTCATACCCCGCAGGTGAGCTGATGCGCTGTGTGCTGGCGGAACGCCTGAACGCCCTGATGGTCAGCAGTGGGCAGGGGCTCGAACATCTCCAGCAGCTTGCCGGGGGCGACTGGCCGAGGCTGGCTCGGCTACCCTTGTTCGTACCCAGCCCGCGTGTCGCAGAGCAAGCGCGCCGTGCGGGTGCAGAAATCGTTGTGGACTGTCGCGGTGCCAGTGCCGCGGCCTTGCAGGCAGCTTTGGAGCAGTTTCCGGCTGCCACCCTCTAGAAGGATGGATACGTGAGCGAAGCAGCCACCCCGAAACAACAAGATGAAACCTCGGCCAGCGCAGCCGTGAACACGTCCAGCAAACCGCCGGTGAAGGCGCCACGCAGTGGTGGCACGGGGCTCGCGGCCCTGGCCTTGCTGATCGGTCTGGGCGGAGCGGCTGCCGGTGGTTGGAGCCTCTGGCAACTGCAACAGATGCAGGGGCTGGAGCAACAGCAGGCGCAAGCGCTGCAACGCATGGCCGACGATAGCGAGCAACAGGTGGGCAAGGTGGCCCAGCGCCTCGACGCGCGCCTGGCCGAGCTGCCCAGTGCCAGCGAGTTGGACGAGCGTCGGCGCCTGCTGGCCAACCTGCAGAGCGATCAGCAGCGTCTCAGTCAGCGCCTGGAGTCCGTGCTCGATGGCAGTCGTCAGGACTGGCGCCTGGACGAGGCCGAGCACCTGCTGCGCCTGGCCACCCTGCGTCTGAGCGCCCTGCAGGACGTCGACAGTGCCGAGACGCTGGTGCAGACCGCCGATGACATCCTGCGGGATCAGAACGACCCGGCTGCCTTCGCCGCTCGTGAACAGCTCAGCCGTAGCCTGGAAGCCCTGCGTACCACGCAGCGCCCGGATCGGGTCGGCCTGTTCCTGCAACTGGCTGCCCTGCGTGAGCAGGCGGCCACCCTCAATCCGCTGGCGCCGACCCTGGAAGGGCAGGGCGACGTGCTCTCCGATCTGGCCGCCGAAGACAATGGCAGTGCCTGGTGGAGCGAGTGGCTGAAAAAACTCTCCGACTACTTCCGCATCGAGTTCGACGCCGACCGCAACGTGCGCCCGCTGCTCTCCGGGCAGAGCCTGGCGCAGGTGCGCCTGAGCCTGTCGCTGGCCCTGGAGCAGGCGCAATGGGCCGCGCTGCATGGGCAGAGCGGGGTGTACCGGCAGGCGCTGAAGCAGGCCGAGGAGATCCTCGACGCCCACTTCAACCTGGACAATCCCGACAGCCGTGCCCTGCTTCAGCGCTTCACCGAACTGGCCGACGCCCCCGTCGAGGTCAAGGTGCCGGATCTGAGCGAATCGGTCGATGCGCTGCAAGCCTATCTGCAACGCAAGCACGCCCAGCGTCGGCAGGGGGCCGCAGCGGCCGGGGAGGTGCAATGAAACGCCTGCTCTGGCTGCTCGTTCTGCTCGCCGTTGGCGCGGCGCTCTATCTGCTCAGCCTGGCCATCGAGGCCGACCCTGGCTACGTGCTGTTCGCCTACAAGGGCTTCCGCTACCAGTCCAGCCTGTGGGCCTTCCTCGGCCTCCTGCTGGTGGTGGTGCTGCTCTACTACCTGACCAAGGCGCTGCTGCGCCTGTTGCTCAACTCCACGCGCCTGGCCAATCCCTGGTCGCGCCTGCACCGTGAGCGGCGCGCTCGCCTGGCCTCCGAGCAAGGCATGCTGGATCTGGCCGAAGGGCGCTGGGCGCGCGCGCAACGGCAACTGAGCCGCGCTGCCGAGGCCTCCAGCCAGCCGCTGATGTATTACCTCGGCGCGGCGCGGGCAGCCGGCAAGCTCGGCCAGCACGAGCAGAGCGACGCACTGCTGGAAAAGGCCCTGCACGAGCAGCCTCGTGCCGAGCTGGCGATTGCCCTGACCCACGCCGAGCTGCAGCGCAACCGTGGTGACAGCGATGCCGCGCTGGAAACCCTGCAGGCCATGCGCGAGCGACACCCGGGGCACCACCTGGTGCTGCGTCAGTTACAGCGCCTGTACCTGCAGCGCCAGGACTGGTCGGCGCTGCTGAGCCTGCTGCCGGAGCTGCGCAAGGAGAAGGCGCTGCCGGCCGCCGAACTGGACGAGCTGGAGCGCGAAACCTGGCGTGGGCGCCTGGCTCAGGTTGGCGAGCAGGGGCTGGAGCAGGGCGAAACCGCGCTGCAGCCGCTGACCCAGGCCTGGAACCAGCTCTCCGCTGGCCTGCGTCATGACCCGGAACTGATCGCCACCTACGTCGAGCAACTGCGCCGTCTCGGTGCCCAGGAGGAGGCCGAGCAGGTGCTGCGTAGCGCGCTCAAACGCAGTTACGACAGCCGCCTGGCGCGTTTCTACGGGGTGTTGCGCGGCAGCGATCCGGCGCGCCAACTGGAATACGCCGAGGGCTGGCTGAAACAGCACCCGGACGATGCCGCGCTGCAACTGACCCTCGGCCGGCTGTGCCTGCAGAACCAGTTGTGGGGCAAGGCGCGCGATTATTTCGAGAGCAGCCTGCGTCTGCAGCGCCATCCGGAAACTTGCGCCGAGCTGGCACGCCTGCTGGCGCAGCTCGGTGACGTGGAGCGCAGCAATCAACTGCTGCTGGAAAGCCATGACCTGCTTCACCATGGCTTGCCCAACCTGCCACAGCCACGAGCTGCGGCGGGCTAACGGACGGAACGCTACTATCGCCTGACGAGCAGTGGTCTACTCTGCATGGGCGCCTTGAAAGGCGCCCATGCTTTCCTCTACCGTACGCGCTCGATTTTCCTCTTCGGAGTCACCATGCACTTGGCCAGTCCGCGTCCTCTGTTCTTCCTGGCGTTTCTCGGTTGCGTACTGCTCATGGCAGCGGCTCTGTATCTGGAGCATGTGGTGGGGCTCGAGCCTTGCCCGCTATGCATCGTCCAGCGCATCTGCGTGATCGCCTTCGGCCTGGTGTGCCTGGTGGCGGCGCTACATGGCCCTGGGCGTTTCGGGCAGCGCGTGTATGCGCTGCTGGCGCTGTTCTTCGCCCTCGCCGGGGCCGCCACGGCTGGTCGGCAGATCTGGCTGCAGAGCGTGCCACCGGAGCAACTGGAGGCTTGCCTGCCGGGGCTCGAGTACATGATCGAGGCCTTCCCCCTGCAGGAGATCGTCAGCAAGGTTTTCCGCGGTACGGCCGACTGCGCCGAGGTCAACTGGACACTGTTCGGCATGAGCATCCCGGAGTGGAGCCTGCTGGGTTTCATCGGCATGCTGGGGTTTGCCCTGTTTCAGTCGTTGCGCCGTAGCTGAGCCCGGGCTTGAGTCAAACGGGCGTATGAATTTTTCTCCCGGGGCGCCTTGAAGGCTGTCACTTTGCGGGCATAATCTGGCACGCGTGTACCGCAGGAGCGGCGCCTCGTTGCGTCGCTCCCCTCAATGCCATTTGCCGACAGACAAAGCGTCTCGGGAACGGGCGTACGACAGGCATTCGCGATAAGGGAAGTGAGGCTCACCATGCTTGAAAGTTGCCGCAACGCCCAGGAGCGCTGGGGAGGTGTGCACCAGTTGATCGACCGCTGGCTGCATGAGCGCCATGAACTGGTAAAGGCCTACAAGGGCCTGGTCGACACGCCGCCGAGTTCGGCTGTCAGCGCAGAGCGCCTGCACGGCTTCTGTGAATTGCTGGTCGACTATGTCTCGGCGGGGCATTTCGAGGTCTACGAGCAGCTCACCAGCGAGGCCAAGGCCTTCAATGATCGACGCGGCCTGGAGCTGGCCAAGCAGATCTACCCCCGTATCGAAGCCATCACCGAAGTCGCGCTGGCTTTCAATGATCGCTGCGATGGCAGCGGTGGTGAGGGTACCGGCGAGCTGCTGACCGAGTTGCAGCGTCTGGGGCCCCTGCTGCACGAGCGTTTCGAGCTGGAAGACTGCCTGATCGAGGTGCTGCATACCTCGCATCAGCAACAGGCCGCGGCACTGGCCTGAGGCTCGTCGGAGTGGCTCAGTTGGCCACGCCGAGCAGTTCCAGGTCGAAAACCAGCGGCGAATAGGGCGGTATCAGATCCCCCGCGCCTTCTTCCCCATAGGCCTGAGCCGATGGCACCACCAGGCGCCAGTGCGCGCCGACCGGCATCTGCAGCAGGGCGCTGCGCCAGCCGGCGATCAGGCTGTCGAGCCTGAACCACTGCGGTGTCTGGCTTTCGTCGAACAGGCTGCCGTCGGCTAGCTGGCCGCTGTAACGCACCTGCACACGGCTACGTGCCGTCGGCTTGGCGCCGCTGCCGGGCCGTACTTCGCTGACCAGCACGCCCCCCTCCAATACCCGTACACCCGGTTTGGCGCGCTCCTCGGCGAGGAAGCGCTGCTCGTCCTGCTGGGCCTTGGCATGGCGCTGCGGGTCTTGCGCCATGCGCGCTTCATGTTCTGCCAGCAGTCGTTCTATGCGCGCTTCGTCCAGCCTTAGTGGCTGGCCCGCGTAAGCCTGGCGCAGGCCTTCGATTAGCTGCGGCAGCGCCAGATCCGGCACCTCCTCGCGCAGGCGTTCACCCAGGCGGGCACCCAGGCTGTAGGCCAGGTCGTCTTGTGGCGTGGCGAATGCGAGTGGGCTGATGCACAGGCAAAATGCGGCGGCTAGGGCGCGGCTCATGACAGGGTCTCCAATCCGGTTGCGGTGATTATGCCAGCGCCGGATGCAGCCCGATGCCCTGTCGGGAAGAAAAGGCCTATGGCAGGGGCGAACGCCTGAGTCTAGTATGGGCGCTTCTACATCCGCTCGGAGGCGCGTCATGTCGGCCAAGAAGAAGTCCATCAGCACCCCTTTGCACCTGCTTCATCAGCTGTCCGGTAGCTTGCTCGATCACCTGGAAAATGCCTGCTCGAAAGCCCTGATCGATGCCGAGAAACTCCTCGCCAAGCTCGAGAAGCAGCGCGGCAAGGCCCAGGAAAAACTGCACAAGGCACGCGGCAAGTTGCAGGATGCCGCCGTGGCCGGCAAAGCCAAGGCGCAAGCCAAGGCCAAGGATGCAGTTGCCGAGCTCGAAGAGCTGCTCGACACCCTCAAGGTGCGTCAGAGCGAGACCCGTGCCTATATCGCCGAGCTCAAGCGTGACGCCCAGGAAAGCCTGAAGCTGGCTCAGGGCGTGGGCAAGGTGAAGGAAGCTGCCGGCAAGGCGCTCGAAGCGCGTGACGCGTCGGCAGCCAAACCGGCTGCGGCGAAGAAGCCTGCTGCTGCCAAGACCCCGGCTGCCCGCAAGCCTGCCGCCCGGCCAGCAGCGCCGAAGGCCGCCGCCAAACCGGCCCCGGCCAAAGCACCTGCCAAGCCGGTAGCGAGCAAGCCAGCCGCTAAACCAGCCGCGAGCAAGCCGGCGGTAGCCAAGGCCCCGGCTAAACCGGCCGCCAGCAAAACCGCGGCAGCCAAGCCAGCCGCCAACAAGCCAGCCGCCAAACCGGCTGCCAGCAAGCCTGCTGCCAAACCGGCAACCGCCAAACCGGCCGCTGCCAAACCCGCGGCGGCCAAGCCGGCAACCGCTGCCAAGCCAGCCACGGCGAAGAAGCCGGTCGCTGCGAAAGCGCCCGTGAAGAAAGCCCCGGCCAAGCCTGCTGCCGCCAAGCCCGCCGCTGCACCGGCCGCGCCCGTGGCGCCTGCCGCTGACAACGGAGCCGCTGCTGCGAATACCCCCAGCGCGTCCTAAGGCGAGCCTGCAGCGCCGCGTACTATCTGCAGCGCGGCGCTGCTTTCCCCAGTCAGGCGCGCGAGCCAATCGTCTTCGCCTGCCTCTTCGGGCCATTTCTCTGCCAGCGCCTGCAAGCGTTCGAGCAGCACCCGTTCGGCCTGCAATTCCAGTCTCTTGACCTGTTCGCGCAGGGCGGCCAGCTCGGCATCCTCACGGGCGGCGGTTCGCCATTGGTGACGTAGTTGCCGCAGCGGGGCGACCACGTCGCGCTGCAAGGGGCCGGCCAACTCGCGCAATGCTGCCAGGCGCTCGTCCAGGCAGCGCACGCCGCGCTTCTGCAACCAGGCGCCGGCAAGCAGCAGGCAGACGTCGCTGCCTGTTTCCTGCAATTGCAGGCAGGCCTGTTCCACGCCGGGTCTGGCGTAGAGTTCGAGTGCGAAATTCCACAGATCCTGCACGCGGCCTCCAGGGCGATTTGCTAGACTCCGCCGCCATTATGATCCGACTCCAGAACCTCACTCTACAGCGTGGTCCGCAACGCCTGCTCGAAGGCGCCGAGCTGACCCTGCACGCCGGCCAGAAGGTCGGCCTGATCGGTGCCAATGGCGCCGGCAAATCCAGCCTGTTCGCCCTGCTGCGCGGCGAGCTCGGCCCCGATGCCGGCGACTGCCAGCTACCGCCGGACTGGCGTATCGCCCACATGCGCCAGGAGGTGGACAACCTCGAACGCCTGGCGGTGGACTACGTGCTCGACGGCGACGTGCACCTGCGCGCCATCCAGGCCGAACTGGCCAAGGCCGAGGCCGCCCATGACGGCAGCGCCATCGCCCGCCTGCACAACGAACTGGACAACGCCCAGGGCTACAGCGCCGACTCGCGAGCGCGTAAGCTGCTGGCCGGCCTGGGTTTCACCAGCGAGCAGATGGACAGGCGCGTCGGCGATTTCTCCGGTGGCTGGCGCATGCGCCTGAACCTGGCGCAGGCGCTGATGTGCCCGTCCGAGCTGCTGCTGCTCGACGAGCCGACCAACCACCTCGACCTCGACGCCATCCTCTGGCTCGAGGAGTGGCTCAAGGGTTACCCCGGCACCCTGCTGCTGATTTCCCACGACCGCGATTTCCTCGATGCCGTGGTCGACCACGTGGCACACCTGGAACAGCAGAAGCTGACCCTCTACCGTGGCGGTTACTCGGCCTTCGAGCGCACCCGCGCCGAACGCCTGGCGCAGCAGCAGCAGGCTTACGAGAAGCAGCAGGCGCAGCGCGCGCACATGGAAGACTTCATTCGCCGCTTCAAGGCCAAGGCGACCAAGGCGCGCCAGGCGCAGAGTCGGATCAAGGCGCTGGAGCGCCTGGAAGAGCTGGCTCCGGCCCATGTCGACTCGCCCTTCGATTTCGTCTTCCGCGAGGCGGACAAGGTCTCCAGCCCGCTGCTCAATCTGTCCGAGGCGCGCCTGGGCTACGGCGACAAGGTTGTGCTGGAGAAGGTCAAGCTGAGCCTGGCGCCCGGCGCGCGCATCGGCCTGCTCGGCCCCAACGGTGCGGGTAAATCGACCCTGATCAAGACCCTGGCCGGCGATCTCGCCGTGCTGGGCGGTGAACTGGCTCGTGGCGAGAACCTGGCCATCGGCTACTTCGCCCAGCATCAGCTCGATGCCCTCGACCCCAAGGCCAGCCCGCTGTTGCACCTGCAGCGCCTGGCACCGAGCGAGCGCGAGCAGACCTTGCGCGATTTCATCGGCGGTTTCGATTTCCGTGGCGATCGCTGCGACGAGCCGGTACTGAATTTCTCCGGTGGCGAGAAGGCGCGCCTGGCCCTGGCGTTGATCGCCTGGCAGAAGCCCAACCTGTTGCTGCTCGACGAGCCGACCAACCACCTCGACCTGGAAATGCGCCTGGCCCTGACCCTGGCGCTGCAGGAATTCGCCGGCGCGGTGCTGGTGGTCTCCCACGACCGTCACCTGCTCAAGAGCACCACCGACGAGTTTCTGCTGGTGGCCGATGGGCGCATCCAGCCGTTCGAGGGCGACCTGGATGACTACGCACGCTGGTTGATCGACTTCCGTGCCCGCCAGCAGCCGGTCAGCGCTCCTGTTGGAAGTGCCGAGAAGACCGACAAGCGCGCCCAGCGCCAGGCTGCTGCCGCGCTGCGCCAGCAACTGGCGCCGCACAAGAAGCAGGCCGACAAGCTCGAACAGGAGCTGGGCAAGGTGCAGGAAAAGCTCGCCGCCGTGGAAACCCAGTTGGGCGATAGTGGCCTGTACGAGTCCGCGCGCAAGGACGAACTGCGCCAGCGCCTGGCCGAACAGACACAGCTCAAGGCGCGTGAAGCCGAACTGGAGGAAGCCTGGCTGCTGGCGCTGGAAACCCTGGAGGCGCTGCAGCAACAGTTGGAGGAAGCCGAATGATCGAGCAAGCGGATCTGCTGCACTGGCTCGCCACCTGGCGCGAGCCGCTGATTCGTACCGGCCAGGTGCTGTTGATCATCCTCTTGGCCTGGCTGGCGCAGCGCATCCTGACCCGCGCCATCAGCCGCCTCGGCGAGCGCTACAGTCTGCTGCCGCAGGAGGTGCTGCTGCCGCTGCGTGGTCTGGTGCGCTGGCTGATCATGGGCAGCGCCCTGCTCATGGTGCTGGAGCGCCTGGGGGTGTCGGCAACGGTACTGTGGACGGCGCTGACCGGCTTCACCGCCGTCGCCGCGGTGGCCTTCTTCGCCATCTGGAGCGTGCTGTCGAACATGTTCTGCGCGCTGCTGATCTTTACCATGGGGCCGTTTCGCATGGGCGATACCGTGGAAGTCATCGAGAGTGCCGACAAGCCCGGCGTGAAGGGCCGAGTCATCGCCATCAACCTCTTCTACACCACCCTGCAGGACGTCAGCGAAGAGGGCGCCGGGGCCTTGTTGCAGGTACCCAACAGCCTGTTCTTCCAGAAGTCGGTACGACGCTGGCGCTGAGTGCGGCGGCAGGAGTAGGCTGTAGCGCTCGTCTACCGCTTCAGCTCCCAGAGGTACTGCATCATGGCCATGGAAACCTGGCTCGCCTTCTTCGTCGCTTGTTGGGTCATCAGCCTGTCGCCGGGCGCCGGTGCCGTGGCTTCGATGTCTGCCGGTCTGCAGTATGGCTTCTGGCGTGGCTACTGGAATGCCCTGGGCCTGCAACTGGGCCTGGCCCTGCAAATCGCCATCGTCGCCGCTGGCGTGGGCGCCATTCTCGCCACCTCGGCTTTGGCCTTCAGCGTGATCAAGTGGTTCGGTGTGGTCTATCTGCTGTTTCTCGCCTACAAACAATGGGCCGCCTTGCCCAGCGAGCTGGATGCCGGTACCACCGAGCGCCCCATCGGCCGGCCGCTGACACTGGTGCTGCGTGGCTTCCTGGTCAATGCCAGCAATCCCAAGGCCATCGTCTTCATGCTCGCCGTACTGCCGCAGTTCCTCGATCCCCATGCACCGCTGCTGGCGCAGTATCTGGTGATGGGCGTGACCATGATCGTCGTCGACCTGATCGTCATGGCGGGCTATACCGGCCTCGCCTCGCGTGTACTGCGGGCGCTGCGCACGCCGCGTCAGCAACGGATGATGAATCGCAGCTTCGCCGCCCTCTTCGCAGCAGCGGCCGGCCTGCTGGCAACGGTCAAGCGCGCCGCCGTCTGACGCACCCGCGCTTGCTCGATCCTTTCGGAGCGAGCGGGCAGCCTGTTACCAAATATTTCAGATTTTTCTTGTCTGCGCAGGGCAGGCCGGCAACAATTTAATGCCATCCATTCGCGTTTCGGAATGCATTGATGAGTCGTTATCTTTCCCTGTTGCCCTGCCTGTTGCTTTCCATCCTGGCATTCAGCAGTTTCTCCGTTCAGGCCGAGTCGCCCGATGCAGCCGCCCAGGCCCTGCACCTGCTCGGTTATATCGGCGCCGACTACCCGGCCACGGTGGCCGACGGTCAGGTGCTCGACGCGGGCGAATACCGCGAGCAACTGGAGTTTCTCGGCGTGCTGCAAGGCCTGGTGGCTGGATTGCCGGCCAAGGCCGAGCGCGGCGAGCTGGAACAGGGCATCGCCGCGCTGCAGCAGGCGGTGCAGCAGCATCAGCCGGGCGAGCAGGTGGCCCAGCAGGCACGCAAGCTCAGCGCGCGCCTGGCCGAGCTGTATCAGGTGGCGCAGACGCCGGCCATCACCCCCGACCCCGAACGCGGCGCGCCGCTCTATGCCCAGCATTGCTCGGTGTGCCATGGCGATAGCGGCGCCGGCGATGGCCCGGCTGGTATCGGCCTGGAGCCGCCGCCCTCCAACCTGCGCGATGCCGCGCGGATGGATCGGCTGAGCCTGTACGACCTCTACAACACCCTGGGCCTGGGTATCGAAGGCACCGACATGCCGTCCTTCGCCGACCAGTTGGATGATCGCCAACGTTGGGACCTGGCCGCCTATATCGCCGGTTTCAGCGCCGCCCCGGCGCAGGGCAAGAAAGCGTTCGACATGGCCGATCTGGCCGGGCGCACGCCGGCGGAGATTGCCGCAGCCGGTGGCGATGTCGCGGCTTTCCGGGCTCAGCGTGCCCACCCGACCGTGCAGCAGCGTGGCCCGCAGCAGTTGATCGGACACACGCGCAGTACCCTCGAACGCAGCCTGCAGGCCTACCGTGACGGTCATGTCGAGCAAGCCTACGACCTGTCTGTCGGCGCCTATCTGGAAGGCTTCGAGCTGGTCGAAGGGGCGCTGGACAACCTCGATGCGGCACAGCGCAAGACCACCGAGAAGGCGCTGATGGCCTACCGCCAGGCCATCCAGGACGGTGCCAGTGTCGCTCAGGCCGCCCAGGCGCTGGAGCTGGCGCGGGTGCAGCTGGACAAGTCGGCGGCCCTGCTCGAAGGCGGTGCGATGAACGCCTCGCTGAGCTTCTTCTCCAGCCTGCTGATCCTGCTGCGTGAGGGGCTGGAAGCCATTCTGGTGCTGGCAGCGATTCTCGCCTTCCTGCGCAACACCGGGCAGCAGCAGGCGGTGCGCAGCGTGCACATCGGTTGGGGCCTGGCGTTGCTGGCCGGGGTCGCTACCTGGGCGGTGGCGGCCTACGTCATCGATGTCAGCGGCGCGCAGCGCGAATTGCTCGAAGGCGTGACCGCGCTGTTCGCCAGCGTGGTGCTGCTGTGGGTCGGGGTGTGGATGCACGATCGTCGTCATGCCGCTGCCTGGCAGGACTACATCAAGAGCAGCCTGGTCGGCGGCGGTGGTCGCTTCGGCTTCGCCGTGCTGGCGTTCTTCTCGGTGTACCGCGAGCTGTTCGAGGTCATCCTGTTCTACGAAACCCTCTGGCTGCAGGCCGGCCCAGCCGGACACGGCGCAGTGCTGGCCGGTGCCGGCGCTGCACTGGTGGCGCTGCTCGGCCTGGCCTGGGTGATCCTGCGCGGCTCGCGCAAGCTGCCGCTGGCCACCTTCTTCGGTGCCAATGCCGTGCTGCTGTGCGTGCTCTCGGTGGTGTTCGCCGGCCATGGCGTGGCCGCCTTGCAGGAGGCTGGCGTGCTGGGTACACGGCCGGTGCCGTTCTTCGACTTCGATTGGCTGGGCATTCATGCCGATGCCTGGAGCCTCTCGGCCCAGGGCCTGGCACTGTTGGGTATCGCGCTGCTCTATGGGCGTAGCCGCCTGAACGAGCGGCGTCGTCTGATCGCCCAGGGCTGACTGAGGGAAGGTTCCGCTGGGGCGAATTCGCAGCTCGTGAATTCGCCCCGCTGGCAAGGCGCTGGGTTTTGGGACTATCGTCGCAAAAGAGCGTGAACCGGCTCCGCGACAACTTGTCTGATAGCGCTTAGGCTGATTCCAATTCTTCTGCCGAGTGCCCGCATGTCCTCCACGATTTCCTCCACTCACTACGCCGACAGCCCTGATCTGGCGGTCGCTCCCCTGCGTCACCCCACCCTGGAGCGGGCGCTGGCCAGTGCCTGTGCCCAGCTCAAGGTTCGGCAAGCCTACCTGGCCGCCTTGCGCGATCCGGCCATCGGCCCGCAGCCGCGGCTGCTGCTGGCGGTTTCCGGTGCTGACGTACAGGGTCAGCGGCGTCTGGCTGCCCAGGTGGCCGAGCTGCTGCCGGATGAAGTCGAGCTGGATCTGATCGAGCTGAGCGAGGACAACCTGTCGCGCGCCGTGCGCGAGCGCTGCCAGCCGTTCTACAGCGCCTGAGCTGGCATACTGGCCACTGGTTTTCTGGTCGAAGGTGCTCCATGCGCGTATGGATAGATGCCGACGCCTGTCCTCGGGCGGCGCGGGATCAGGTGGTCAAGTTCGCCCTCAAACGGGGTTTCGAGGTGGTGCTGGTGGCTGGTCAGGCCGTCGCCCGGCCCAACTTCGCCTGCGTGAAACTGGTGGTGGTACCGAGCGGCCCGGATGCGGCGGACGATCATCTGGTCGAACATGCCATGCCTGGCGAGCTGGTGATCTGCAGCGATGTGCCGTTGGCCGACCGCCTGGTGAAGAAGGGCGTGGCGGCGCTGGATCCACGCGGCCGCGAATTCGACGAGCGCAACATGGGCGAGCGTCTGGCGGTGCGCAACCTGTTCACCGATCTGCGTGAGCAGGGGCAGGTCGGCGGTGGTCAGGCGCCGTATGCGGAAAAGGATCGCCAGGCCTTCGCCAATGCCCTGGATCGGATCCTGACGCGGTTGAGTCGCTAGGCCACTGATTGCCCCTGGGGCAAGACGAACCGTAGGGGCGAGCTCTGCTCGCGAATCTTGCGGGGTAAGCGCTTCGCGAGCAGAGCTCGCTCCTACAGACCCATCTCAGCCACGCAGGTAGGCGCCTACAGATGCCAGTTGGCGGGAGTTTTGGGCGTGAGTCGTGGTGCAGGACTCGTCATGGCCCGGCGGACTGTTCGCTGGCGCTACGAGCGGCCGGCGTCCCGGTCCGCCCTACGCTCTCGCATGAAATTCGGGAGTCGCTAGCCACACAGATAGGTGCCGGTGCCCACGGCAACCAGCACGCCTTCGTCGTTGTGCAGCTCCATGCGGATCACCGCCACCTTGTTGCCGGCACGCAGCGGCATGGCGGTGGCGATGAAGGTCTGGCCACGGCCGGGGCGCAGGTAGTCGATGCGCAGGTCGATGGTGCCCAGCTTGGACAGCTTGCTCATGCGCTCCGCTGGCGGCAGGTGCTGGTGGTTGGCGAACGCGCCGATCAGGGCCATGGCGCCGCCGCAGACATCCAGCAGCGACGAGATCACTCCGCCATGCAGGATGCCGTGAACGAAGTTGCCGATCAGCTCCGGTTTCATCGGCAGGCGCATGCACACCTGCTCTTCGCTCAGGCCCTCGATCTCGATGCCGAGCAACCGGTTGAAGGGAATGCGCTGGAAGAAGGCGATCACCGCCTGTTGCAGATCGGCATCGAGGGTGAAGGCATGGGGCATGGTCGTGGCTCCGCGAACGCTCCCTTGCACGCTGCCGCAGCCCGGCAGCTTTGGCCAGAGGCACTGCCGGAGTGCCCTGGCCAATGGCCGGATCGGCGTATGCGGTTCGTCGCGGGGGAGAAGCGAGTTCATCCGCGATCTTCTCGGGCATCGAGCCAGAGCCTTGCGCGGATCAACCCGCTGCTACGACCAATGCGCTGCCTGGTCCATTCAGTGGTGGGCCAGTTCCAGCACGCGGTCGACCAGCTTGTTGATGCCCGACGCAGCCTCGGCGATGGACTGGGCGAGCATATAGGCTGGGGTGGTGACCAGCTTGCGCGCTGTGTCTTCGACGATCTCGTCCACGGCACACTCATGGTGCTCGGCACCCATCTGGGTCATGGCGGCTGCGGTGTCGTGGTCATTGCCGATGGTGCAGACCACGCCGGCACCGAAGATCTTCGCCGCCAGCGCCGGGGCAATGCAGATCAGGCCGACCGCCTTGCCGGCGTCGACGAAGGCCTTGCAGGCGGCCAGTACGTCGGGCTGCACGCTGCAACCGGCGCCATGGGTGGCAAAGTCGGAGAGGTTCTTCGCCACGCCGAAGCCGCCCGGCAGGATCAACGCGTCGAAGTCGGCGACATGCAGTTCCTTGACGTCCTTGATGTTGCCACGGGCAATGCGCGCCGATTCCACCAGCACGTTGCGTGTCTCGTCCATCTCGTCGCCGCTGTAGTGATCGACCACGTGCAACTGCGCCACGTTGGGGGCGAAGCATTGCACCTGGGCGCCACGCTGATCGAGGCGCAGCAGGGTGATCACGCTTTCGTGGATCTCGGCGCCATCGTAGACGCCGCAGCCGGACAGAATCACTGCCACTTTCTTGCTCATGGTCGAACTCCTGAAGATCGCGCGCCCGATGCAGGCGCGCTGGTTGTCAGTCAAAGGGTGCGCTGTCGCCAAATGCCACTTGTACTGTCACCTGGTGACGCGAACCCGCACGGCAGGTCGCATAGGATGAATATCAGCCCAATCCCGGCACAAGTACAACAACGTGGCGCAGTCATGAATTACATCCTCTATGCAGTGCCTTTCTTCTTTCTGCTCATCGCCCTGGAGCTGCTGGCCGACCGCCTGCGCGGCCTGCGTACCTATCGCCTGGCCGACGCCCTGAGCAGCCTCGGCGCCGGCGTGCTGTCCCAGGCCACGGGGCTGTTGACCAAGGTGGTGGGCCTGCTCACCTACGCCTTCGCCTGGGAACACCTGGCGCTGTTCCCGCTCGCCGAAAACAGCCTGTGGGTGTGGCTCGTCGCCTTCGTCCTCTACGACTTCTGCTACTACTGGAACCATCGCCTGGGTCACGAGCGCAACGTGCTCTGGGCCGCCCATGTGGTGCACCACCAGAGCGAGGACTACAACCTCTCCACCGCTTTGCGCCAGACCAGCACCGGCTTTCTCTTCAGTTGGCTGTTCTACCTGCCGCTGGCCGTGCTTGGTGTGCCGCCGCTGGTGTTCGTCTCGGTGGCGGCGCTGAACCTGCTCTATCAGTTCTGGGTGCATACCCGCCATATCCCCAAGCTGGGCTGGTTCGAGTGGCTGTTCATCACGCCCTCGAACCACCGGGTGCATCATGCGCAGAATCCTATCTACATGGATCGCAATTACGGCGGAGTGTTCATTGTCTGGGATCGTCTGTTCGGCACCTTCCAGGAGGAGCTGGACGAGCATCCGGTGGTGTTCGGGGTGACCGTGCCATTGGCCAGCTGGAACCCGCTGTGGGCCAATCTGCAGGTGTATGCCGGGCTCTGGCACGACGCGCGGCGAGCCCAGTCCTGGTGGGATCGGTTGCGCATCTGGTTCATGCCCACCGGCTGGCGACCGGCCGACGTGGCGGCGCGTTATCCGCAGGCCAAGCCCGACCTCGGCCAGTTCCGCAAGTACGAGGTGCCGCTGGGCATTGGCGCGCAGGTTTACGCCCTGCTGCAGTTCGCCTGCTACCTGCTGGCCGGCGTCTGGCTGCTGGGCCAAGGTGACGCGCTATCGCTGAGCGCCGCGCTGCTGGGCTGTGCCTGGATTGCCCTGGGCCTTTACAGCATGGGCGTCTGGTTGGAGAACCGTGGCTGGGCGCTGCGTCTGGAATGGCTGCGCCTGGCGCTCAACCTGCCAGCCTTGTGGCTGGCCGAGCGTCTGGCCATGCTGACGCCGGATGTCACTGCCTGGGGCTGGCTGGCCGTCTACAGCCTGGCCAGTCTGTTTGGTATCTGGCTGGCGCGTCGTTCAGCCGCGCCGGCGCTGACGCCATCGGTATAGCCAGGCCAGGGCGAGCAGCAGCGCCACGGCCGCCAGCAGCAGAATCTGATAGTGATGCAGCTCTTCGAGCAGGCCGCCCATGGCGTTGCCCAGGTTGTAGGCCAGCAGGCTGATGCCGCCAGCCCAGGCGCCCGCGCCGATGGCGTCGAGCAGCAGGTAGCGGCGCCAGGAATAGCCGGACAGGCCGATGGTCAGCGGCATCACCGTGCGCAGGCCATAGAGAAAGCGAAAGGACAGCACCCACAGATCCGGGTAGCGCTGGATCAACGCGCTGGCACGGTCGCCCAGCGGCTGCCAGCGAGGCTTGCGCGCCAGCAGGGCGCGGCCATGGCGACGCCCCAGGTAGTACCAGAGCTGATCGCTGGCGAAGGCGCCGAGGAAGGCGCACAGCGCTACCCATTGAATGTCCAGCAGGTCGCGCACGGCCATGTAAGCGGCCAGCAGCAACGAGACCTCGCCCTCGAGAAAGGTGCCAAGTACCAGCGCCGGGTAACCGAACTGCTGTATCAGGTCATGTAGCATGTGCTGCGCTCATGGAGGGGGTGATGCAGACTACTCCGACCGCGAAGAGCCCGGAAGGTGGCGTGACGTGTAACAATGGGCCACTGCCCGTGCGACGCGCCGTCGCATGCGGTCATTCGATCGTCATCAAATGGTCATAATGCTCGTAGAACCTATTCACGATCTGCTGCGCGTCGGCCCTGCTGCGTCAAGGACAGGCTGGAATGCTCCTGTGTCAGGGCTCCGCCGTCCGATTCGCTGACGCTCGTCCTTCGCGCCAGCCTCTGGCTGTGCCTTGCGTTGGTCGTTGCGTCCTGCCTAGTGCTAGCTCGCGAAATCGTGAACAGGGTCTATAACCTGTCACACTGGCCCGCTGCTGCGGGCTCTGGAGTCTGCCGTGAGTGTTACCCCCGCCAACCGCCTGTTCCCCGCCACTCGCCTGCGTCGCAACCGTCGCGATGAGTTTTCCCGCCGCCTGGTGCGCGAGAACCGCCTGAGCGTCGACGACCTGATCCTGCCGGTCTTCGTCCTCGACGGCGACAATCGCCGCGAGAGCGTGCCGTCGATGCCGGGCGTGGAGCGCCTGTCCATCGACCTGCTGCTCAAGGAAGCCGAGCACTGGGTGGAGCTGGGCATTCCGGCGCTGGCGCTGTTCCCGGTCACGCCGCTGGAGAAGAAATCCCTTGATGGCAGTGAGGCCTGGAACCCGGACGGCATCGCCCAGCGCGCGATCCGTGCGCTGCGGGCGAAATTCCCCGAATTGGGGGTGATCAGCGATGTGGCCCTCGACCCCTTCACCACCCACGGTCAGGACGGCATCCTCGACGAAGACGGCTACGTGCAGAACGACATCACCGTCGATGCCCTGGTCAAGCAGGCGCTGTCCCATGCCGAGGCCGGTGCTCAGGTAGTGGCACCATCGGACATGATGGACGGGCGCATCCAGGCCATCCGCGAGGCCCTGGAACTGGCCGATCACGTCAACGTGCGCATCATGGCCTACTCGGCCAAGTACGCCAGCGCCTACTACGGCCCGTTCCGCGATGCCGTCGGCTCGGCCGCCAATCTCGGCAAGGGCAGCAAGAACACCTATCAGATGGACCCGGCCAATGGCGACGAGGCGCTGCATGAAGTGGCCGCCGACCTCGCCGAAGGCGCCGACATGGTCATGGTCAAACCGGGCATGCCCTACCTGGACATCGTCTGGCGCGTGAAGGAGGCCTACAAGGTGCCCACCTTCGCCTATCAGGTCAGTGGCGAATACGCCATGCACATGGCCGCCATCGGCAACGGCTGGCTGAGCGAGGCGGTGATCCTCGAGTCGCTCACCGCCTTCAAACGTGCCGGTGCCGATGGCATCCTCACCTATTTCGCCGTGCGTGCGGCAGAACTGTTACAACAGGGGCGATGACGCCCTCAGGAACCGGAACCCAACCGATGAATACCGAAGGACTCAACAGCGAAGCACTCGACAGCAACAACCCGGCTCCCGTGGAGGTGGTCGCCGAACCACCCGTGGTGGAAACCCCGCCGCCGCCACCCGTGCCTGGCCTGGATGACAGCAGCCTGTACATCCACCGCGAGCTGTCGCAACTGCAGTTCAACATCCGCGTGCTGGAGCAGGCGCTGGATGAGTCCTACCCCTTGCTGGAACGCCTGAAGTTCCTGCTGATCTTTTCCAGCAACCTCGACGAGTTCTTCGAGATCCGCGTCGCCGGCCTGAAGAAGCAGATCAACTTCGCCCGCGAGCAGGCCGGCGCCGACGGCCTGCAGCCGAACCAGGCGCTGGCGCGCATCAGCGAGATCGTCCACGAGCAGGTGGAGCGCCAGTACGCCATCCTCAACGACACCCTGTTCCCGGCGCTGGCCAAGCAGGGCATCACCTTTATCCGCCGGCGTTACTGGACGACCAAGCTCAAGACCTGGGTACGGCGTTACTTCCGTGACGAGATCGCGCCGATCATCACCCCCATCGGTCTCGACCCGACTCACCCCTTCCCGCTGCTGGTGAACAAGAGCCTGAACTTCATCGTCGAGCTGGAAGGCGTCGATGCCTTCGGCCGTGACTCGGGGCTGGCCATCATCCCGGCGCCGCGCTTGCTGCCGCGGGTGATCCGCGTGCCGGAGGAAGTGGGTGGCCCGGGTGACAACTTCATCTTCCTGTCGTCGATGATCCACGCCCATGCCGACGACCTGTTCCCCGGCATGAAGGTCAAGGGCTGCTACCAGTTCCGCCTGACCCGTAACGCCGATCTGTCGGTGGACGCCGAGGATGTCGAAGACCTGGCCCGCGCTCTGCGTGGCGAACTGTTCTCGCGGCGCTATGGCGATGCGGTGCGTCTGGAGGTGGTCGACACCTGTCCGAAACACCTGAGCGACCACCTGCTCAAGCAGTTCGGCCTGACCGAGAACGAGCTGTACCAGGTCAACGGCCCGGTCAACCTGACCCGCCTGTTCTCCATCACCGGTCTCGACAGTCATCCTGAACTGCAGTACACGCCGTTCACCCCGGTGATCCCCAAGCCGCTGCAGAACGCCGAGAACATCTTCAGCGTGGTCAGCAAGCAGGACATCCTCCTGCTGCACCCCTTCGAGTCCTTCACTCCGGTGGTCGACCTGCTGCGCCAGGCCGCCAAGGATCCGCACGTCCTGGCGATCAAACAGACCCTGTACCGCTCCGGGGCCAACTCGGAGATCGTCGACGCCCTGGTGGAAGCGGCGCGTAACGGCAAGGAAGTCACCGCGGTGATCGAGCTGCGTGCGCGCTTCGACGAGGAATCCAACCTGGCTCTGGCCAGCCGCCTGCAGGCCGCCGGTGCCGTGGTGATCTACGGGGTGGTGGGGCTCAAGACCCACTCCAAGATGATGCTGATTCTGCGCCGCGAGAACGGCGAGATTCGCCGCTACGCCCACCTCGGCACCGGCAACTACCACGCCGGCAACGCCCGCCTGTATACCGACTACAGCCTGCTCACCGCCGACGTGGCATTGGGCGAGGACGTGGCTAAGCTGTTCAGTCAGCTCATCGGCATGGGCAAGACCCTGCGCATGAAGAAGCTGCTGCACGCGCCCTTCACCCTGAAGAAGACCCTGCTCGACCTGATCGCCAAGGAAACCGCCGCTGCGGCCGAAGGCAAGCCGGCGCACATCATCGCCAAGTTCAACTCGCTGACCGACCCCAAGGTGATCCGCGCGCTGTACAAGGCCAGCCAGACCGGGGTGAAGATCGAACTGGTGGTGCGTGGCATGTGCTGCCTGCGTCCTGGGGTGCCGGGGGTGTCGCACAATATCCAGGTGCGCTCGATCATCGGCCGCTTCCTCGAACACACGCGGGTCTACTACTTCCTCAATGGCGGTGACGAGCTGGTCTACCTGTCCAGTGCCGACTGGATGGAGCGTAACCTCGACAAGCGCGTGGAGACCTGCTTCCCGGTGGAAGGCAAGAAGCTCATCACTCGCGTCAAGAAGGAGCTGGAGGCCTACCTGACCGACAACACCCAGGCCTGGGTGCTGCAGTCCGACGGCCGCTACGTGCGCCAGCAACCCACCGGCAACCAGAACTCGCGCAATGCCCAGGGCAGCCTGATGGAAAAGCTCACCGCGCCAGTGCTGGTGACACGATAAAAGCGGCTGCGAGCAGCCTTCTGATGACCCTCTCCCGCTTGCGGGAGAGGGTGGCCGTAGGCCGGGAGAGGGCATAGAGGTGCCATAGCCCTTCTCCCGCTTGCGGGGCGAAGACGCGCCTTTTTGAAAGCACTGCTTCCTGCGCCGATGAGCGCCTGATCGCTGGCGATCAGGCCGGGGCGCGGAGCGGGGTGCCCGAAGGGCGGGAGAGGGTGTGAAAGGCCGCGTGCTGTGGCTCTTTGAAGGCGCACATCTTCCTGCGCCAATGCTCGATCGCTCACCAACCCGCGCGGCATCGCTTGCTGATAACGGCGGGCGGCGGGTTTCCTCCGTCCTGCGCTTACTGCCCGAGTCCCGGTGCGCGCGGCGCACCCTACGGGGACTGATTCTGACTCAGAAGGTGATCAGCACACGCTCAGCGTCAGGTCGATGCGCTTGAGCCACTCCGCCTCGGCCTCGAAGTCCGCCTGGGTCAGCGGGTTGGCTGCCAGCCAGCCTTCGGGGAAGCGAATCTCCAGGCCATTTTCCGTTGCCTTGAACTGCACCTGCGGCATGTCCTGGGTGCCCCGGATGTGGTGGAACAGGATGGCGAAGCGCAGCAGTACGCACAGGCGCATCAGCTTCACGCCTTCCTCGCCGAACTCGGCGAACTTGTCCTTGGGGATATTGCGCCGGTGGCCGCGCACCAGCAGCGCGAGCATCTGCTGATCCTGGCGGGAGAAACCGGCCAGGTCGGAGTGTTCGATCAGGTAGGCGCCGTGCTTGTGGTACTGGTAGTGGGCAATGTCCAGGCCTACCTCGTGCACCTTGGCGCCCCAGCTCAGCAGCTCGCGGTGCCAGTCGTCGTTCAGGCTCCAGTCGGCGGCTACCTTGTCCAGTGCCGAGAGCGCCTTGGCCTCGACCCGTGCGGCCTGATCCACGTCGACGTGATAGCGCTCCATGAAGGCCGCCAGGGTGCGCTCGCGCACGTCCTCGTGCTGATGACGGCCGAGCAGATCATAGAGCACACCTTCGCGCAGGGCGCCTTCGGAATGGCTCATGCGCTGGATTTCGCAGGCATCGAAGATGGCTTCGAGAATCGCCAGGCCGGCGGGGAAGATGCTGCGGCGATCCGGCTTGATGCCGTCCAGCTCGATCTTCTCCACCTCGCCCAGCTTGAACAGCTTGCGCTTGAGCCAGGCCAGGCCCTCGACCGTGACCTCGCCATTGCCCAGGCCGGCCGCCTTGATCGCCAGGCCGATGGCCTTGATGGTGCCGGAGGCGCCCACGGCATCTTCCCAGCCGAGACGGCGCAGGCCCTGCTCGATGCCCATGAGTTCCAGGCGGGCGGCGGTGTAGGCCTGGGCATAGCGTGCCGGGGTGATCTTGCCGTCCTTGAAATAGCGCTGAGTGAAGCTCACGCAGCCCATCTGCAGGCTCTCGCGCAGCAGCGGCTCGAAGCGCTGGCCGATGATGAACTCGGTGCTGCCGCCGCCAATGTCGGCCACCAGGCGCTTGCCGGGAGTATCGGCAATGCTGTGGGACACGCCCAGGTAGATCAGGCGTGCTTCCTCACGCCCGGAAATCACCTCGACCTGGTGGCCGAGAATCTCCTCGGCGCGGCGGATGAACTCGGCGCGGTTGCGCGCTTCGCGCAGGGCGTTGGTGCCGACGATGCGCACCGCGCCTTCCGGCAGGCTGTTGGTGAACTGGGCGAAACGGCGCAGGCAGTCCAGGCCGCGCTGCATGGCTTCCTCGCTGAGCTGACGCTCATCGTCCAGGCCGGCAGCCAGTTGTACCTTGTCGCCGAGGCGTTCGAGGATACGAATCTCATGGTTGTCGGCCTTGGCCAGCACCATATGAAAACTGTTCGAGCCCAGGTCGATGGCGGCGATCAGAGGGAAATTCTCGGCGGGGGCTTGGGGCATGATGACGGCATCTCGTTCGATAACGGCGCCATCCTGCCACGACTGAGCGCATGAGCCAACGCATTCGGATGTCGCAGGAATCTGGTCTAGACCTGTGATTACCCGAGGTTCAGTGCTTGAAGGGGCTGCTTCAGCACCTGCTCGTCGCAGTTGTTTCCTGCGCCGCCACGGTCGACCACGAGGAAGCGGCCGGGGTATTCCAGGCACAGCAGCGGGTGGTGCCAGGTGCCACGGGCGTAGTTGACGCCCTGATCCGGTGCGCTGATGAAGGCGCGGATCTGCGACTCGTCCAGCTCGCCGGGCGGGGCGACGACGATCAGCATGCGGCTGCCATCCACCGGGTAGAAGGCCTGGCTGCCCAGCGGGTGGCGTTCGAGCATGGCGATGGTGATGGGCGCGTGCCAGGCCTTGCCCTCGAAGATGTTCACCAGGGGGCGTGGCGCCTCGCCGGCCAGCTCCACCTGCGCCAGGTCGTGGTAGCGCGTGGTGGTACCGGCGTTGATCGGAAAGGCCTTGGCGCCTGCCGTTTCGATCACCTCGCCGAAGGGGGCGAAGGCTTCGCGGGTCAAGGCCTCGATGCGCAGCGGTAGGGGCGTCAGCGCGTTCACAGGTTCACCGAGCCTATGAAGTTGCGCAGCTCTTCGGTTTGCGGGGCGGCGAACAGTTCCTTGGGATCGCCGATCTCGTGCACCTTGCCCTGATGCATGAACACCAGCTTGTCGCCGACTTCGCGGGCGAAGCGCATCTCGTGGGTGACCATGATCAGAGTCATGCCCTCGCTGGCCAGTTGCTTGACCACCGCCAGTACCTCGTTGACCAACTCCGGGTCGAGCGCCGAGGTGATCTCGTCGCACAGCAGCACCTTGGGTGACATGGCCAGGGCGCGGGCGATGGCCACGCGCTGCTGCTGGCCGCCGGACAGGCGTTCGGGATAGGCGTCGAACTTTTCGCTCAGGCCGACGCGGTCGAGCATCTGCCGGGCGATCTTCTCGGCCTCGCTGCGTGGCGTCTTCTTCACCACCTGCGGTGCCAGCATGACGTTCTCGCCAACGGTCAGGTGCGGGAACAGGTTGAACTGCTGGAACACCATGCCGACCTTCTGCCGCAGGCTGCGCAGGTCGGCGCGGGCAGCGTCGATGTATTCGCCGTCCACTTCGATCACGCCTTCGTCGATCGATTCCAGGCCGTTGAGGGTGCGCAGGAAGGTGCTCTTGCCCGAGCCGCTGCGGCCGATGATGGCGACCACTTCGCCTTCCTCCACCTTGAGGTCGATGCCCTTGAGCACGTGGTTGTCGCCGTAGTGCTTGTGCAGGGCGGTGACGTTAAGCAGTGACATTCAGCCTCCTTTCCAGGCGGTATGCAGCGAGCGAGAGCGGGTAGCAGAGCAGGAAGTAACCGAGGGCGACGAAGCCGTAGACCATGAACGGCTCGAAGGTGGCGTTGGCCAGCATGCTGCCGGTCTTGGTCAGCTCGGTGAAGCCGATGATCGAGGTCACTGCGGTGCCCTTGACCACCTGCACGGAGAAGCCGACGGTGGGCGCCACGGCGATGCGCAATGCCTGTGGCAGCACGACGTGGTGCAGGGTTTCCAGGCGGCTCATGGCCAGGCTTTCGGCGGCCTCCCACTGACCGCGACTGATCGACTCGACGCAGCCGCGCCAGATTTCGGCGAGAAAGGCGCTGGTGAACAGGGTCAGCGCCGTGGCCGCAGCCAGCCAGGGCGACACGTCGACGCCGAGCAGGGCGATGCCGAAGAACACCAGAAACAGTTGCATCAAAAGCGGCGTGCCCTGGAACAGTTCGATATAGCCGCGGGCGAGAATGCGTGGCGCCGACAGTGGCGACAGGCGAGCCAGCAGCACCAGCAGCCCGGCGATGCCGCCACAGACGAAGGCCACCAGCGACAGCAGCAAGGTCCATTGCAGGCCGGTGAGCAGGTTGCGCAGGATGTCCCAGAGGGTGAAGTCCATCAACGGGCTCCCATGATGAAGCGACGGCCGACCCAGGCCAGCAACTGACGAATGAGGATGGCCATGAGCAGATACAGCGCGGTGGTGATCAGGTAGGTCTCGAAAGCGCGGAAATTGCGCGACTGGATGAAGTTGGCGGCGAACGACAGCTCCTCGGTGGAAATCTGCGAGCACACCGCCGAACCGAGCATGACGATGATGATCTGGCTCGACAGCGCCGGCCATACCTTGCCCAGCGCCGGGCGCAATACCACGTGGCGGAAGATCTCGAAGCGGTTCATGGCCAGTGCCGAGGCCGCTTCGAGCTGGCCATGGGGGATGGCCTGGATGCCGGCACGGATGATCTCCGTGGAATAGGCGCCGAGGTTGATCACCATGGCCAGCGCGGCGGCCTCCCACTCGCCCAGGCGCACGCCGAGCGAGGGCAGGCCGAAGAAGATGAAGAACAACTGGACGATGAACGGCGTGTTGCGGATCAGCTCCACGTAGACACCGAAGATGCGGTCGAACGGGCGGATGCGCCAGGCGCGCAGTATCGCCCCGACGATGCCGAGACCGACCCCCAGCAGGGTGCCGATCGCCGTCAGGCCGAGGGTGAAGGCCGCACCCTGCAGCAGCAGGTCGCTGTGCTGCAGGACGGCGGCGAAGTCGAACTGGTACGCCATGGCTCAGATCCCCGCGCGGCTCAGAGGTCGGCCGGCAGCGGTTGCTTCAACCACTTCTGGCTGATCGCGTCGAGGCTGCCGTCGGCCTTGGCGGCGGCGATGATGGCATTGACCTTGGCCAGCAGGGCGGCCTGATCCTTGTTCACGCCGACGTACACCGGCGAATCCTTGAGCTTGAGTTTCAGGCTCGGCATACGCTTGGGGTTCTTCTCGGAGATGGCCACCATTACCACGTTGCCGCTGGCGATCAGATCGACCTGGCCGGACAGGTAGGCGGCGATGGTCGAGTTGTTGTCCTCGAAGCGCTTGATGGTGGCGCCTTGCGGGGCGACCTTGCTCAGTTCGATGTCCTCGATCGAGCCACGGGTGACGCTGATGGTCTTGCCGGCCAGGTCATCGAGGCTAGCGATGCTGGCGTCCTCCGGGCCGAACACGCCGAGGTAGAACGGGGCGTAGGGCGCGGAGAAGTCGATCACCGCTTCACGCTCGGGGTTCTTGCCGAGGCTGGAGATCACCAGATCCACCTTGCCGGTGGTGAGGAAGGGGATGCGGTTGGTGCTGTTGACCGGCGTCAGCTCCAGCTTTACCGCCAGCTTGTCGGCCAGCAGTTGCGCGGTGTCGATATCCAGGCCGCGCGGCTTGAGATCCGGGCCGACCGAGCCGAAAGGCGGAAAATCCTGCGGTACGGCGACTTTCAATACGCCGGCCTTGCCGATGTCTTCGAGGGCATCGGCGTGAACGGTGCTGGCGCCGAAGGCCAGTGCGGCGAACAGGGTGCCCAGCAGGGTGCGGTGGATTTTGCGCATGTCGATCTCCCCAGGTATGAACTGAAAATTCAGCTTTTCGGTTTGGCGGAGGCATTGCATCGCCTGTGCCAAGTCCAACGAAAATGAGGGTTCTGTCGATGCGTATGCGTAGAAACAAGGTCTTACTGGTCTGAACAGTTGGCAAAATTGATTGATCGGTCAGATGCCTTTCTGGGTCATCTTGGTGCACGACATGCCTGCGCCGATCCATAAGGGCGCATCGCTTGCCTGGCATGGGCTTCAGGCCTTACAAAGGCGGCACCACTGGACTGACCGGCCCGAACAGCCATGCATGCTTCTGCTCCCCGCGCGGTACCCGAATATGCCCTGCAGGCGATCCGCCGCCTGATCGAGGAGGGTGGCTATCGCCCTGGCGATGCGCTGCCGTCGCAGCGTGATCTGGCCGAGCGCCTGGGTGTGAGTCGCGCCTCCTTGCGCGAGGCGTTGTCGTCGCTCAGCGCCCTGGGGCTGATCAGCGTGCAGGCCGGCAAGGGTGTGTTCGTCCAGCAGGCGCCCAAGGTGGAGGCCGGTGCGGGCTTCGTCTGGCCCTTCGCCGCACAGGTGTCGGCGGCCGATACTTTCCAGTTGCGCTTTGCTCTGGAGGGCTTCGCCTGTGGCCTGGCCGCCGGCACCCTGACAGCCGAGGAGCTGGATCTGCTCGAAGACAATGTCGAGCAGATGCGTCGCGAACTGCGCGCCGAGGATTTCGAGCAGGCCACGCGGCTGGATTTCGAGTTCCACCAGCGCATTCTGGCGGCCAGTGGCAATCAGGCGATGTTCGCCCTGGTCACCTCCAGCGCGGACATCTTTCTGGAAAGCCAGAAGCTGCCGTTCATCCGCCCGGAGCGGGCCATGGAAACCTGGCAGGAGCACCGCAAGATCCTCAAGGCCCTGGCGCGGCATGCCGCCGGCTCGGCGCAAAAGGCCATGCAGCAGCACATTCGTGCGGCGGCGTTGCGCACGGGTATCGCTTTCATCACGCTGGGTGATTGAAACTATTGGGCGGCTCAATCGCCAGTGCCTTTCGGTGTCAGGCAAGCCGGGCTATGATGTCGCCACTTTTGGTTACCTGCCATCGTTGGCAGCTAACCTTCGGGCCGTCGCAAGCGACGTCAAAAATTTCTCCCGGCAATTTTTTGCTTCCGAATATACGGAGATTTCCAATGAGTGAATTCATCACCAACGTCAGCGATGCCAGCTTCGATCAGGACGTCATCCAGGCTGAAGGTCCGGTTCTGGTCGACTACTGGGCCGAGTGGTGTGGCCCGTGCAAGATGATCGCGCCGGTGCTCGACGAGATCGCCAAGGACTACCAGGGCAAGCTGAAGATCTGCAAGCTGAACATCGACGAGAACCAGGAAACTCCGCCCAAGTACGGCGTGCGTGGCATCCCCACCCTGATGCTGTTCAAGAACGGCAACGTCGAGGCCACCAAGGTCGGCGCCCTGTCCAAGTCGCAACTGGCGGCCTTCCTCGACAGCAACATCTGAGTCGTAAGCGCTAGGGTGGATCACGCTTCATCGATCCACCATGGCGTGGCAAGGGGGGGATGGAAAAGCGCCACCCACCCTGCGTAGCCTTTTGCAGGCCCCGTATTTCTCGGGGCTTTTTCGTTTTTCGGGCTAGACGCTGTTTTTTCACGGTGTTACATTCGGCCTCGCTGCCATCTCCCGGCAGCCCTCTGCATGCCGTCGCAGATTCATTCCAATACGAATTCGTTCGCGATCCTGTCGCCTTCCTGCGGCGCGGCCTCTCAAGCTAACAGCTTCTTTCCTCTCTTAAATGATTACGTCATTCCTATGAATCTGACCGAACTCAAGCAAAAACCGATTGCCGAACTGCTGGACATGGCCGAACAGATGGGCCTGGAAAACATGGCCCGTTCGCGCAAGCAGGACATCATCTTCGCCCTGCTGAAAAAGCACGCCAAGGGCGGCGAAGAGATCGGCGGCGACGGTGTGCTGGAGATTCTCCAGGACGGTTTCGGCTTCCTCCGCTCCGCCGACTCCTCCTACCTGGCCGGCCCGGACGACATCTACGTCTCGCCCAGCCAGATCCGCCGTTTCAACCTGCGTACCGGTGACACCATCGTCGGCAAGATCCGCCCGCCGAAGGAAGGCGAGCGTTACTTCGCCCTGCTCAAGGTCGACAGCATCAACTTCGACCGCCCGGAAAACGCCAAGAACAAGATCCTGTTCGAGAACCTCACGCCGCTGTTCCCTAATCAGCGCCTGACCATGGAAGCCGGTAACGGCTCCACCGAGGACATCACCGGCCGCGTGATCGACCTCTGTTCGCCGATCGGCAAGGGCCAGCGCGGCCTGATCGTCGCTCCGCCGAAAGCGGGCAAGACCATCATGCTGCAGAACATCGCCTCGAACATCACCCGCAACAACCCCGAGTGCCATCTGATCGTCCTGCTGATCGACGAGCGCCCGGAAGAAGTGACCGAGATGCAGCGCACCGTGCGCGGCGAAGTGGTCGCCTCCACCTTCGACGAGCCGCCGACCCGCCACGTGCAGGTCGCCGAAATGGTGATCGAGAAGGCCAAGCGCCTGGTCGAGCACAAGAAGGACGTGGTCATCCTGCTCGACTCCATCACCCGTCTGGCGCGTGCCTACAACACCGTGATCCCCAGCTCCGGCAAGGTGCTCACCGGTGGTGTCGACGCCCATGCCCTGGAGAAGCCCAAGCGCTTCTTCGGTGCTGCGCGCAACATCGAGGAAGGCGGCAGCCTGACCATCCTCGCCACCGCGCTGATCGAAACCGGCTCGAAGATGGACGAAGTGATCTACGAGGAATTCAAGGGCACCGGCAATATGGAGCTGATCCTCGATCGCCGTGTTTCCGAGAAGCGTGTGTTCCCGGCCATCAACATCAACAAGTCCGGCACCCGTCGCGAAGAGCTGCTGACCGGCGAGGAAGAGCTGTCGCGCATGTGGATCCTGCGCAAGCTGCTGCACCCGATGGACGAAATCGCCGCCATCGAATTCCTCATCGACAAGCTGAAAGCGACCAAGACCAACGACGAGTTCTTCCTGTCGATGAAGCGCAAATAAGAGGATCTACTGCGCGAAGGTGATGCTGCGTTAAAAACAGACTCGAGATGCTCATGTACAGTCGTACACTCCGCTCTCTCGCCTGTTTGATTCGCTGGCGCTCACCCTTCGGGCCAGCCTTTGGCTGTTACTCCCGTTGGTCGTTGCGCCTTGCCTGACCTCCGCTCGCTACGATCCGATTGCACTGCCACAAGGCCGGGGAAACCCGGCCTTGTCGTATCTGAAGGCTTTCAAGCCTTCTGAAAGCCCCACTTCGGCGCTAAACTTTGCGGTCACTCAAGCCTGTCCGACACGAGGCTCCTGCATGCAGTATCGCGACCTGCGCGACTTCATCCGTGAACTGGAAAAGCGCGGCGAACTCAAGCGTATCCAGACCCCGATTTCGCCCATTCTGGAAATGACCGAAATCTGCGACCGCACCCTGCGCAAGGGTGGCCCGGCGCTACTGTTCGACAAGCCCACGGGGTTCGACGTGCCGGTGCTCGGCAACCTGTTCGGCACGCCCAAGCGCGTGGCCCTGGGCATGGGCGCGGAGGACGTCTCCGAGCTGCGTGAAATCGGCAAGCTGCTGGCCTTCCTCAAGGAGCCGGAGCCGCCCAAGGGCCTCAAGGATGCCTGGAGCAAGCTGCCGATCTTCAAGAAGGTGATTTCCATGGCGCCCAAGGTGGTCAAGGACGCGCCCTGCCATGAAGTGGTCGAGGAGGGCGACGACGTCGACCTGGGCAAGCTGCCGATCCAGCACTGCTGGCCGGGCGACGTGGCGCCGCTGATCACCTGGGGCCTGACCATTACCAAGGGGCCGAACAAGGAGCGGCAGAACCTCGGTATCTACCGCCAGCAGGTGATCGGCCGCAACAAGGTGATCATGCGCTGGCTCAGCCACCGTGGCGGTGCGCTGGACTTCCGCGACTGGTGCCAGAAGTACCCGGACAGGCCCTATCCTGTGTGCGTCGCGCTGGGCGCCGACCCGGCCACCATCCTCGGCGCCGTCACCCCGGTGCCCGATACCCTCTCCGAGTACGCCTTCGCCGGCCTCTTGCGTGGCCATCGCACCGAGCTGATCAAGGCGCGTGGCAGCGAGCTGCAGGTACCGGCCAGCGCCGAGATCGTGCTCGAAGGGGTGATCCATCCCGGCGAAACCGCGCCGGAAGGCCCCTACGGCGACCATACCGGCTACTACAACGAAGTGGACACCTTCCCGGTGTTCACCGTCGAGCGCATCACCCGTCGCCGCGACCCCATCTACCACAGCACCTACACTGGCCGGCCGCCAGATGAGCCGGCGATTCTCGGTGTGGCGCTGAACGAAGTGTTCGTGCCGATCCTGCAGAAGCAGTTCCCCGAGATCACCGACTTCTACCTGCCGCCGGAAGGCTGTTCCTACCGCATGGCGGTGGTGACCATGAAGAAGCAGTACCCCGGTCACGCCAAGCGCGTCATGCTCGGGGTGTGGTCGTTCCTGCGACAGTTCATGTACACCAAGTTCGTTATCGTCACCGACGACGATATCAACGCACGGGACTGGAACGACGTGATCTGGGCGATTACCACACGCATGGATCCCAAACGCGATACGGTGATGATCGACAACACGCCGATCGACTACCTCGACTTCGCCTCGCCCGTCTCCGGCCTGGGCTCGAAGATGGGCCTGGACGCCACGCACAAGTGGCCGGGCGAAACCACCCGCGAATGGGGCCGTGCCATCGAGAAGGATCCGGCCGTGGTGGCGCGCGTCGACGAGCTATGGGCCAGCCTGGGAATCTGAGTCTGCGCGTAGGAGCGAGCCCTGCTCGCACCTACAAAAGCAACGCAACGTACCAACGAGAGAGCGCGAGTTTGAGAGTTACCCTGCAACCCTCTGGCATCACCCTCGTCTTGCAGCCGAGCGAGCGCATCCTCGATGGCGCCCGGCGCCTGGGCTACGAGTGCCCGCAGAGCTGTCGCAACGGCAACTGCCATATCTGCGCCGCCTTGTTGGTGGAGGGGCGTGTGCGGCAGAACGGTGTGGAACTGGATCATGGCGAGCTGTTCACCTGCCTGGCCGAGCCGCTGGAGGACTGCGTGCTGCACTGGGACGGCGTGCTGGCACCCGGCGAGTTGCCAGTGCGTGAGCTGAGTTGCCAGGTGGTCGAATGCCAGGACGTGGGCGGCGACGTGTTCCGTGTGCGCCTGCGCGCCCCGGCCGGCAAGGCGCCGCGTTACCATGCCGGGCAATACCTGCTGCTGTTGCGCCCGGATGGTGAGATGGCGGCCTTCTCCCTGGCCTCGGCGCCCCATGCCGGGCGTGAGCTGGAACTGCATATCCTCGCCCGCGAGGACAGCAGCATCGCCTTGCTGGAGCACCTGCGCAGCACTGGCATGGCCCGGGTGCAGATGCCTTATGGCGACACCCACCTGGCCGAGCTGCCGGATGGCCCGCTGGTGCTGATCGCCGCTGGCACCGGCATGGGCCAGATGCACAGCCTGATCGAGCACTGCCGCGCCGCCGGCTTCGCCCATCCGGTGCACCTGTACTGGGGCGCGCGCCGGCCCGAGGATTTCTACCAGTTGCCGCACTGGGCCGAGTGGCAGCAATTGGACAATCTGCACCTGCACCAGGTGGTCAGCGACCAGTGTGGCTGGCAGGGTCGTTGTGGCCTGCTGCACGAGGCGGTGCGCGAAGACTTCCCCGACCTCAAGGCGCTGCACGTCTACGCCAGCGGCTCACCGGCCATGGTCTATGCCACGCTCGACGCACTGGTCGAGGCCGGCATGGACGCCCACCAGATGCGCGCTGACGTCTTCGCCTACGCGCCCCGTGGCTAACGGCTGGTGCTCACCTGCTGGGTCTGCGGTGTCTCGCGTTCGGATACGAACGTAACGGGCGGCGAGCCATCGGCATTGAGCTGGACGATGCGCATGGGCCGGCCCTGTTCATCGAAGAACACCTGACCCAGGCCGGCGCCGTTCCACAGGCGCTCCCCCGAGCGGCTGCGGTCGGGGATCAAGGGGGCGACGCGCATACGCCGCCGTTTGGTCAGCCAGTTCAGCGGTGACCAGGGGGCGTAGAGCCAGCGGTTGAGGCGGTCGAACCAGTCCAGCAACCTGTGCGGAAACTCGTTCTTGATGCCGCTGCTGGTGATCTGCCAGATGGTCGGGCTGGCGCGCTTGTGGCGGATGCTCACGCGGTAGACGAAGGAATAGTGCACGTCACCGGAGAGAATCACGAAGTCACCCGGCGTGCGCGAATGGCGGAAGATGTTCATCATCACGCTGGCTGCACCACGGTGGGCCATCCAGTTCTCGGCATCCACCAGCAATGGATGGCCGGCCAGGGTGAACAGCTTCTGGATGCCTTCGATCAATTTGACCCCGAACATCGGCGCCGGCGAGACGATGATGCAACTGGGGTGGTCGAGCAGTGCCTGCTGGAATTCGCACAGTGCTTCCCAGTCCATCAGCCCCGATGGCCGTGACAGCCGGCTTTCGCTGCGCCAGCGGCGGGTGCGGGTGTCCAGCACCAGCAGCGCCGGGGTGGTTGGCAGCACGTAATGCCAGTGCTCGAATTGCAGCAACTGGTCGATCAGCGCGTCCTGCGCCTTGGCCTCGAGGTGGTTGTCCTGGCGCTCGGTCAGCAGTCTGCGACAGGCCTGCAAGGATTGCTCGAAGGCGTCCGGGTGGTTGCCCCAGCCCTGGCACAGCAGGTAGGCGAGCAGGGCGTTGCCGATGATGCGCTTGGAGAAGGGGTGACCGTAAGCGGTCTGCTCCCAGCGTGCCGAGAGGTTCCAGTCGTCGGTGACATCGTGATCGTCGAAGATCATCAGCGTCGGCAGGTGGGCGAATACGCGGGCGGCCTGGCCGAGGCTCTGGCGGAAGGCGTCGATGCGCTGGCGTTCGTCGGCATAACGCTGCTGGCGCTCGGCGTTCAACGTCGGCTGGTTTTCCTCGATCAGTGTCCAGGGCACGGGCGACCAGGCCAGCAGGTACATGGCGATCATCTCGGCGAAGGTCACCAGATGATTGTCGGCGTTGCTGCTGGTGAAGATGGGCTTTTCCACCCCGCCGAAGAAGCGATCACGCAGGGTCTGGTTGCTCTTCAGGGCTGGCAGCAGGTCGGCGCGTTGGTAGTAGCCCACTGGCGTGGCGTAGAGCGCCTGGCTGTCCTCGACCACGGCGCCTTCGAGCCACTCATCGAACAGGCCGAGGCGGGCGATCAACTGGTGGATGGCGCAGAGCATCGGCCCGGCGACATCATCCACGTACACCTGGTCGCCGCTCATCAAGAGCAGTGCTGGACGCTGCGTGGCTTCATGTGGTTCGGCCAGCAGACGGTCGGCGCAGAGCAGGCCGTCGTCGGCAGCGTGATGAGGCTTGCGGCAGGAGCCATGGAGCAACTGGTCGATCCGCGAGCGCAGGACGAAATCGGCTCGTTCGCGCCCCTCATGCAGCAGATGCGGCGCCCAGTCGATCAGACCGCGTTGGCTACCGTTCTCGACGATCTGCAGGTCATAGGCGATGCGCACGTCCTGCGGCAGCGCCTGTTCCAGCGCCAGGTCGATCAGGTGCAATACGGCGTGTCGGCCCAATGGCAGGTACTGGCAATGGGCGTCGAGCTTCAGGATGCGGTCTGCTTCGCCTTCGGGCTGCAGGCACAGTTGCAGCGGCAGCTCCCGACTGGCCACCAGCCACAGCACCAGACGTCCGGGCTCCAGGCGACGCAACAGCGGGCCGGCGAGGACATCGGGCAAGGGCGTGTGCTGGCTTTCGCTCATCGAAGCGGTGAATCCTCAGGAAAAAGATTGAAATTCGACAGTGGCAGGGCGCCAGCAGTTCAGCAGGCGGCCTGGCGCAGGCGCTGCAGGTCGAGTATCTCGATCTCGCCGTAGGTCAGGTGCACGATGCCTTGCGCCTCCAGATCCTTGAGTATCTGGTTGGTGGTCTGGCGCGACAGCGACAGCATCAGGGCCAACTGCTCCTGGGCCAGATGCAGTACCCGGCGCGGCTCACCCTCGCCGTAGTTCTCGGCCATCAGCAGCAAGCGTCGCGCCAGGCGTGGCGCTGCCGGCAGCAGGCTCATGTCTTCCAGGGCGAGGAAGGCCAGGCGCAACTTGTGGCTCATCAGCAGGGCGAAGTCGCGCCAGTGTTGCGGCTGGCGTTCGAGCAGGGCGAGCAGTTCGGCCTGGGGCAGCAGCAGCAGAGTGCTGGCGCTTTCGGCGAAAGCATCGTGGGTGCGCGGCAGGCCGTCGAACAGGGAGATCTCGCCGAACCAGTAGGGCGGCTCGATCAGGGTCAGCAGCGCTTCCTTGCCGTTCTCGCTGACAGCGCCGATGCGTACCGCCCCCTCCACCACCGCATACAGGCCGCTGGGTCTGTCGCCACGACGAAACAGTCGTTGCCCGGCGTCCAGGCGCTGCACCTGGGCCATAGCCAGCAGTTCGTCGCGCAACGACTGGGGCAGTGCGGCGAACCAGTGCCCCTGCAGCAGGCGGGTGAGGTGGGGGGGCGGGGCGGGCATCGTGGCTCCTGCGGTAACGGCATTGTCGGCTAGCTGACAGAGGGGCGGTGCCGGGCAGAGGGATTATGCCCAGGCCTGTATCACTGCTGAGGACGATAACAATGAAAACCCTCGTAGAACATCTGGCCCAGTATGCGGCCTATCACCGTGACCGCCGCAATATCGTCAGCCACTTCATCGGCATTCCCATGATAGTGCTGGCCGTGGCCGTGCTGCTGTCGCGACCCGGCTTCGCCCTGGCCGGCCTGTGGCTGGCACCGGCGACCCTGGCGGCGTTGGCGGCTGCCGTGTTCTACCTGCGCCTGGATCGCCGTTTCGGCCTGGTCATGAGCGCCTTGTTGCTGCTCTGCCTGTGGTGCGCCGCCAAGCTGGCGGTGGCCAGTACGGCAGTCTGGCTGTTGGCGGGGCTCGGCCTGTTCATCATCGGCTGGATCATCCAGTTCGTCGGCCATTATTACGAAGGACGCAAGCCGGCATTCGTCGACGATGTGATGGGGCTGATCATCGGCCCCTTGTTCGTCGTCGCCGAAGCCGCCTTCCTGCTCGGCCTGCGCAAGGAGGTCGAACACGCCGTGGTAGAGATCGCCGGCCCCACCTGCATCCGCGAGAAGAAGGCCCTGGCCTGAACCGGGGCTTCAGGGGTACATCGCCATCCACTGCGTGCTCAGCGCGCGGGTATGGCGATCCACCGTGATCGGTGCGAAGGGCCGGCCGGAAACGCTGACCAGGGCGTTGCTCTTGCTATTCATGTCGGCGAGGGCGGTGCGCAGATAGCCCCAGCGCATCTTGAGCTTGGCTATCTGCGGGTCGGCCTTGTCGTCCAGCGGCTGCAGTTGCGCATCGATGGCCGGCAGCAGCAGGCGTTCGTCCTGCCCCAGGTAGGTTTCCGGATGTTCGAGAGCGATCTCGAAGTTACCCATGTAGGCGCGCGCCAGGTACTGCACGCCGAGGTATTCGACCTCGGCTGCCAGCTCGCTGTCATCGGCTTCGGCCCCAGGCAGCGTGCGGGCAGTGACGAGGAAGTCGCGTAGCGAGCGGCCCAGGTCTTCCGGGTAGCGCCAGGGCACCTGCTCCTCACCCGGGCCATAACTCACGCCGTTGCGTAGCTGAGTGACCAAAGCCTGATGGGCTTGTTGCAGTTCGGCGTTGCCCGGCTGCGCCTGCATCACAGCGGCGAGGGCATGGAGATCCTTTTCCAGGCGCTGCAGATGCACCTTCTGGAAACCTTCGCCACGCAACAGCAGCAGGCTGCTGGTGGCGCGGCTGGCTTGAACCTGTAGCTGTTGTACTGGGCTGATGGCTTCGGCGAAGGAAAAAGGGACGAGACTGGTGATCAGGCCGAGCGACCAGAGGAAAGCATGGCGCAACAGTGCTTTACAGCGCATCCGGGGTGCTCCTTGTTATTGTTTTGAGCAGGTATGCATGGGGCATGCGTTGACAACGCGGCCTCAAGATTACTGCGCCAGGCGCTACGGAGCATGACCCGAAAGAGTGATTTCGTCGGAATTCGACGCTGCTTAACTGTTTTCCATAGGCAGGCGCTTGAGAACGGTGGCTGGGTTTCAGAACAACCCGCACAGCGCCAGGTTGGCGCCGAGCAGCAGCAGGCCGATGAAGGACCAGCGTTTGAAGCGCTCCGCGCTGATGCGCTTGCGCAGCCACTGACCGGCGGCTATGCCCAGCAAGGCGGGCAGTAACGCCGACGTGCAGCAGATCGTGAATTCGCTCTCAGGCCTGGGTACTCACCGGTTTGCCGCCCTTGGGCTTGAAGTACAGCGTGGTGCCACGCTCGAGCTTGTCCAGGCTGACGTGATCCTTGGCCACCTCGGCTTCGATCAGTTCCTCCTGGCCTTCCACCTTCAGCGTGATGCGGGTGATGGCGCCGAGCAGGCGGATGTCGCGCACTTCGCCGGCCTTGTGCCCTGGACTCGGTTCGCTGGCCAGGTCGACCTCGTGCGGGCGGAACAGCACATGGTGGTCGCCGCCGACGTAGAGGCGGTTGGCGTCGCCGAGGAAGTGGTAGACAAAATCGCTTGCCGGGTATTCGTAGACTTCCGCCGGTGAGCCGATCTGTTCGATTACGCCTTTGTTCATCACCACGATGCGGTCGGCCACTTCCATGGCCTCTTCCTGGTCGTGGGTGACGAACACGCTGGTCAGGTGCACCTCTTCATGCAGGCGCGCCAACCAGCGGCGCAGCTCCTTGCGCACCTTGGCATCCAGGGCGCCGAAGGGTTCGTCGAGCAGCAGCACCTTGGGTTCCACCGCCAGGGCGCGGGCCAGGGCGATACGCTGGCGCTGGCCGCCGGAGAGCTGCTCCGGGTAACGGTCGCCGAGCCAGTCGAGCTGCACCAGGTTGAGCAGCTCATGCACTTTTTCGGCGATCTGCGTTTCGCTCGGGCGTTCGCGCTTGGGCTTCATGCGCAGGCCAAAGGCGACGTTGTCGAATACCGTCATGTGGCGGAACAGCGCGTAGTGCTGGAATACGAAGCCAACGTTGCGATCACGCACGTCATGCTCGGACACGTCCTCGCCGTGGAAGCCGATGCTGCCGCTGTCCGGGGTTTCCAGGCCGGCGATGATGCGCAGCAGGGTGGTCTTGCCGCAGCCGGACGGGCCGAGCAGGGCGACCAGCTCGCCGCTCTGGATGCTCAGGTTGATCTCGTTCAGCGCCTTGAACTGGCCGAACTGCTTGTTGACGCCTTTGACTTCGATACTCATGGCTTATTCCTGGTGGTTCCGTGGGCCGGGCCTCACGGCTGTCAGTCTTCTCGATCGGCTTGCAACTGGCGGTTCAGACGCGCTTCGCTCCATTGGCGAAGCAGCAATACCACCAGGGCCATGACGAGCAGCAGAATCGCGACGCTGAAGGCAGCAACGATGTTGTACTCGTTGTAGAGAATCTCGATATGCAGCGGCAGGGTGTTGGTGTAACCACGGATATGCCCGGAAACCACCGAAACTGCGCCGAATTCGCCCATCGCACGGGCGGTGCACAGCACCACGCCGTAAATCAGCGCCCATTTTACGTTAGGCAGCGTGACATGCCAGAACATCTGCCAGCCATTGGCGCCGAGCAGACGCGCCGCTTCTTCCTCGGTGCTGCCCTGCTGCTCCATCAGCGGGATCAGCTCGCGGGCGACGAAGGGAAAGGTGACGAAGATGGTCGCCAACACGATGCCGGGCACGGCGTAGACGATCTGCAGGTTCTGCGAGTCCAGATACGGGGCGAGAAAACTCTGCGAGCCGAACAGCAGCACGTAGATCAGACCGGCGACCACCGGCGACACCGAGAACGGCATGTCGATCAGGGTGATCAGCAGGCTCTTGCCGCGGAACTCGAATTTGGTCACCGCCCAGGCGGCGGCGAGACCGAAGATCAGGTTAAGCGGTACGGATATGGCAGTGGCCAGCAGGGTCAGCTTGAAGGCGGAAATGGCATCCGGCTCGCTGATCGCCCGCCAGAATACCTCCAGGCCACGGCTCAGGCCCTGAGTCACCACCATATACAGCGGCAACACGAGAATCACGGCGAATACCGCCCAGGCGATGACGATCAGGACGATGGCGCCGACGGAGCGGCTGGCCGGGCGCGCGGTGGCGCTTTGGCCAAGGGTTGCAAGGCTCATGACGGGCTCCTCAGGTGCTGGGTTGGATGCGCCGCTGCAGCAGGTTGATCAACAGCAGCAGGAGGAATGACACCGCCAGCATGATCACGCCGATGGCCGTGGCGCCGGGGTAGTCGTACTGGTCGAGTTTGGACACGATCAGCAGCGGCAGGATCTCGGTCTTCAGCGGGATGTTGCCGGCGATGAACACCACCGAACCGTACTCACCGACGCCGCGGGCGAAAGCCAGGGCGAAGCCGGTCAGCCAGGCCGGCAGCAGGCTCGGCAGCAGGATGTGGCGAAACACCTGCAGCGGCTTGGCGCCCAGGCAGGCAGCGGCTTCCTCGACCTCCTTGGGAATGTCGGCCAGTACCGGCTGCAAGGTGCGCACCACGAACGGCAGGGTGACGAACACCAGCGCCAGGGTGATGCCCAGCGGCGTGTAGGCAATCTTGAAGGGGAAAAGCGAGCCGATCAGGCCGTTGGGGGCGTACAACGCGGTGAGGGCAATGCCGGCCACGGCGGTGGGCAGGGCGAACGGCATGTCGACCATGGCATCGATGATGCGTCGGCCGGGGAAGGTGTAGCGCACCAGCACCCAGGCGATGATGGTGCCGAGAATGCCATTGAGCAGGGCGGCGGCCAGCGCGGTACCGAACGAGAGTTTCAGCGAGAACTGCAGTTGGCGATTGTTCAGCAATGCCCACCACTGTTCGCCGCTCAGTTGCAGCGAGAAGAGCAGCATCGCCCCCAGCGGAATCAGCACGATCAACGCCAGGTAGGTGATGGTGTAGCCCAGGGTCAGCCCGAAGCCGGGTATGACCGGGGAAGTTCGACGAGACATGGAGACTTTTTCCGTTGGCAACGATCAGGTGCGAAGCCCGGGTTTTCCCGGGTTTCGCTGCGCTCTACCCAGGCTACTGGTTGATCTTGGTGAAGATCTGGTCGAACACGCCGCCGTCGTCGAAGTACTTGGGCTGGGCCTGTTTCCAGCCGCCGAAGTCCTTGTCGATGGTCACCAGCTTGAGGTCCTGGAACTGGCCCTTGAACTCGGCGGCGACTTTCTCGTTGCGTGGGCGGTAGAAGTTCTTCGCGGCGATGCGCTGGCCTTCTTCGCTGTACAGGTGCTGCAGATAGGCTTCGGCCACTTTGCGGGTGCCCTTGCGGTCGACGTTGGCATCGACCACCGCCACTGGCGGCTCGGCGAGTATCGACAGCGACGGGGTGACGATCTCCAACTGGTCGCCGCCTTCTTCGGCCAGCGACAGGTAGGCCTCGTTCTCCCAGGCCAGCAGTACGTCACCCAGGCCACGCTGGACGAAGCTGATGGTCGAGCCGCGCGCACCAGTGTCGAGAACCGGCGCGTGACGGTACAGCTCGGTGACGAATTCCAGGGCCTTGTCTTCGCTGCCGAACTTCTCGCGGGCGTAGGCCCAGGCGGCGAGGAAGTTCCAGCGGGCGCCGCCGGAGGTTTTCGGGTTCGGGGTGATGACTTCCACGCCGTCTTTGACCAGGTCATCCCAGTCCTTGATGCCTTTCGGGTTGCCCTTGCGTACCAGGAACACGATGGTCGAGGTGTACGGCGTGCTGTTGTCTGGCAGGCGCGCTTGCCAGTTCGGGTCGATCAATTGCAGGTTGAGGTTCAGCGCGTCGATGTCGCCGGACAGCGCCAGGGTCACCACGTCGGCGCGTAGGCCATCGATCACTGCGCGGGCCTGCTTGCCCGAGCCACCGTGGGACTGCTGGATGGCGACGGCCGGGTTGCCTTGCGCTTGCCAGAATTTGTTGAAGGCGGCGTTGTACTCGACGTACAGCTCGCGGGTCGGGTCGTAGGACACGTTGAGCAGGGTTTCGGCGGCGACCGGGCCGGCGATCAGGGTGCTGGCCAGCGCGGCCAGGGCGAAACGGCGAATGGACATGGTGCAGCTCCTGGACTGGATGAATTCTTGTGTAGGCGGAGGCGTTTGACTTCTAGCCCTCCGGTGGTCCGGTCGGGCTGCATCATGGTCAGCTGTGCTTGGTGTTCGGTTGTTGCAGGCGGATCTTTTCCTTGCGCTCGATCTGCACCACCTGGCCGTTGTGCACGGTGATCTCCACCGAACCGAATTTCAGGCCATGCAGGGCGTTCTGGATCTCGCGCAGGATGCTGGTTTCATCCTGGCCTTCGAGGTTTCTCAGTGTCGCGGTCATTTTCAGGCTCCTTGTGAATGGCGCCGCGCGGGTCAGCAAGCCTCCGGCACTGGCGTGGAGCGGATAGTAGAAAGGCCTGAATATTCTTAAAAATACTATTTCAGAACATTTATATTCCTTTATGGGATATACGTGGATTGCAATACATGGAATAAGTAAATGAATTCTTATTCTTTTTGTATTGGTTCAGCGCTGCCTAGACTGACGCCATTCGATTCAAGGAGGCGCCGACCATGCGCAGCGAAGCAATCCGTTATCTGATCCTGCCGGGCTGGCAGGGCTCACCCGAGGAGCATTGGCAAAGCCACTGGCAGCGCAGCCTGCCGGGTAGCGTGCGAGTCGAGCAGCGGGACTGGCTCAACCCGCAACAGGGCGACTGGGTCGCTGCGCTTGACCAGGCGATTGCCGCCGACCCGCGTCCGGCGGTTCTTGTTGCCCACAGCCTGGGCTGCGTGACGGTCGCTCATTGGGCGCAGCAGGCACCGCGTGAACTGTTGCGCCGAGTACGCGGTGCGCTGTTGGTGGCGCCGGCCGATGTCGAGCGGCCGGGATGCCCCGAGCCGCTGCACAACTTCGCGCCGATCCCGCGCGCGTTGCTGCCCTTTCCCAGCCTGCTGGTCGGCTCCGACAACGACGCTGCCGCCAGCGCCACGCGGGCCATCGAGCTGGCACGTCAGTGGGGCAGCGAGGCGGTGATTCTGGGTGGCGCCGGGCATATCAACGTGAAGTCCGGGCATCGCCATTGGGAGCAGGGCTTCGCCTATCTGTACCGCCTGCAGCACCGCATCGAGCAGCAGCAGCGTCTGCAGGCGTGATCGTTCGAGGCGGAGAGGGCCAGGCAGCCTCCCGCTTCCTTTTCTTCTGTATGCGTCGCCCCATGAGGGGTGAGCATGGAGCGCTCCGCCATGACGTTTGCAGCGAACCTCCCCCTGACCTTCGCCGAATCCGACGGCAGCCCGCTGAGCATCCGCGCCAAGGCGCTGGTGTTCGTCGACGAACGCTCGCGCCACTTGCGCGAGCGCGCCGAAGCGCTGGCAGGCAACGCTCAGCCGCTGCTGATTCTCGGTGAGACCGGCACCGGCAAGGAGTTGCTGGCGCGCTATATCCATCGCCACAGCGAGCGCGTTGGCCTGTTCGTGGCGGTGAACTGTGCGGCCATCAGCCCGCAATGGGGCGAGGCCGAGCTGTTCGGTCATGTCGGCGGTGCCCATGTCGGTGCCGCCAGCAGTCGCGCCGGCTGGTTCGGCTCGGCCAATGGCGGCACCCTCTATCTGGACGAGATCGCCGACCTGCCACGCCTATTGCAGAGCAAGCTGCTGGCGGCGCTGGAAACCCGCGAGGTTTATCGCGTCGGCGCCAGCCAGGCCTTGCCGGTGGATGTGCGTCTGCTGGCGGCGAGCAGCGTCGACCTGGCCCGCGCGGTGGCCGCCGGCACCTTCGACGAGCGCCTGTACGCCTACCTGTGCGATGGCCAGTTGTTGTTCCCGGCGTTGCGCGAGCGGGTCGGCGATATCCTGCCGTTGGCCGAGTATTTCCTGGGTATTCATGCCCAGCGGTTGGGGTTGAAAATCGTGGGGATAAGCCCGCAGGCCCAGACGATGCTGGAGGCGCACCACTGGCCCGGCAATACCCGCGAGCTGGAGAATGTCATCCACTTCGCCCTGCTGCTGGCCGGGCATGCCGAGATCGGGCCGGAGCATCTGCAATGGCCAGGGCTCGTATAATCGCCCGGATCGCATCCGGGCTACGGGCCTACATCTGCGTGTGGTTGGTGCGCGCGGCGCACCCTACGGACTGCGCCGACCGTTGTGTAGGGTGCGCCATGCGCACCGCGAATCTCGCGCTCGAGCGGCTGCATATTCCGGCGCTTGGCGATGCATGGGTTAGGGTGCCAGCAGCGACACCGATTTGACCTGCGCCCAGAGCGCCTGGCCGGCGTGAATGCCCAACTGATCGAAGGAGTAGCGAGTGATCCGCGCCAGCAGGCGTTGCTCACCAAGGCGCAGGGTCAGCAGCATTTGCGCGTCGAGTGGCTGCCAACTTTCCACCTGGGCCGGCAGCAGATTGAGCAGGCTGCTGCCCTCGGCGCGGTCGAGCGCCAGACTGACGTCGCGTGCCTTGATCTTCACCCTTACTGCTCGGCCCTCCGGCACTGCCGAGTGGGGCTGGAGCAGTGTCGCCTCGCTGCCCGGCAGGCGCAGGTGCAGCAGACCGTAGCGGGCGTCGTGGGCGCAGACCTGGCCGTCGATCACCGCTTCGGCATCGTCTTCGCTGGCGAAAGGCAGGTCGGCGCGCAGCAGCAGCTCCTTGAGTGGGCCGCTGGCGCGTACCTGGCCTTCGTCGAGCAGCACCAGATGGTCGGCCAGGCGCGCCACTTCGTCCGGCGCATGGCTTACGTAGAGCACGGGGATATCCAGCTCCTCGTGCAGGCGCTGTAGATAGGGCAACACCTCCTGCTTGCGCTTGAGATCCAGCGAGGCCAGTGGCTCGTCCATCAGCAGCAGGCGTGGGCTGGTGACCAGGGCGCGGGCGATGCCGACGCGCTGGCGCTCGCCACCGGACAGCGCCGAGGGCATGCGTTCGAGCAGGTGGCCGATGCCCAGCAGTTCCAGGGCCTGATCCAGTGCCACCTTGTGTTGTGCGGCGGGGACGCGCCGCTGTCCATACTGCAGATTGCGCCGCACGTTCAGATGCGGGAACAGGTTGGCATCCTGAAACACGTAGCCGATGGCGCGCTGGTGCGCGGGCAGAAAGAAGCCGCGTTCGCTGTCCTGCCAGCATTCGCCGGCCACCTGCAGGTAGCCCTGCTGCGGGCGATCCAGCCCGGCGAAGCAACGCAGGCAACTGGTCTTGCCCGAGCCGGAATGGCCGAACAGGGCGCTGACGCCACGGGCGGGCAGGTCGAGGTTCACGTCCAGGCGAAAGCCAGGATGCTGCACCAGAAAATGCGCGCGGATACGTCCATCGTCCGCCACGGGCAGGGGCGAGGTCTTGCCGAAAGCGAACATCACCAGGCCCTCACTCTGCTGCTACGGCCACTGTACAGCGCCAGCAGGACGAGGAAGGAGAACGCCACCATGCCGCCCGCCAGCCAGTGCGCCTGGGCGTATTCCATGGTTTCGACATGGTTGTAGATCTGCACCGACACCACCTGGGTCTTGCCGGGGATGTTGCCGCCGATCATCAGCACCACGCCGAACTCGCCGACCGTATGGGCGAAGGCGAGGATCGCGGCGGTGACGAAACCGGGCCGGGCCAGTGGCAGCACCACGCTGAAAAAACTATCCCAGGTGCCGGCGCGCAGCGTCGCGGCGGCCTCCAGTGGGGCGCGTCCGATGGCCTCGAAGGCATTCTGCAGTGGCTGCACGACGAAGGGCAGGGAGTAGAAGATCGAGCCGATCACCAGGCCGGTGAAGCTGAACGTGAAAGTGCCCAGGCCGAGGTTCTGCGTCAGTTGGCCGAAGAAGCCGTTGGGGCCCATGCTCACCAGCAGGTAGAAGCCGATCACCGTCGGCGGCAGCACCAGCGGCAACGCTACCAGCGCACCGACCGGGCGCTTGAGCCAGGAGTTGCTGCGTGTCAGCCACAGCGCGATGGGCGTGCCGATTATCAGCAGCAGCACGGTGGTCAGCGAGGCCAGCTCCAGGGTCAGGAGGATGGCATCGAGATCGTTCTTGGACAGCGGCATGGATGGGGCTCGGTGGTAAAGGTAGCCCGGATGCAATCCGGGACGTTTTCAGGCTGATGCTCCCCGGATTGCATCCGGGCTACGGCAGTTTATAGCCGAATGACTCGATCACCTTCGCCGCTTCCGGGCTTTTCAGGTAGTGCACCAGCGCGGCGGCTGCCGGGTTGTTCGCGCCCGGTTTGAGGATCACTGCGTCCTGCTTGATCGGTTCGTACATCGCCTCCGGCACGATCCAGGCCGAGCCGCTGCTGACCTTGCCGTCCTTGTACACCTGCGACAGCGCGACGAAGCCCAGCTCGGCGTTGCCGGTGGAGACGAACTGGTGCGCCTGGGTGATGTTCTGCCCCTCCACCAGCTTGCTCTTGATCGCCTCGCTCAGCCCCAGCTTGGCCAGCACCTGGGTCGCCGCCAGGCCGTAGGGCGCGGCTTTCGGGTTGGCGATGGCCAGGTGCTTGAACTGCCCGGCCTTCAATGCCGCGTCCGTGCCGTCGAGGTAGTTGGCATCGGCCGACCACAGCACCAGGCTGCCGATGGCATAGGTGAAGCGTGAGCCGGGCACCGTCGCCCCGTCGCGCTCCAGCTTGGCCGGGGTGCTGTCATCGGCAGCTAGGAACACCTCGAAGGGCGCGCCGTTCTGGATTTGCGCATAGAACTGCCCGGTGGCGCCGAAGGAGGCCACCAGCCTGTGCCCGGTGGCTTTCTCGAACGCCGGGGCGATGGCCTGCATCGGTGCGGTGAAGTTGGCGGCGACCGCGACCTTCACTTCATCGGCGATGGCGCCGCTGGCGAAGGCCAGACCGAGGGCGAGCAAACCGTGCTGGAGAGGCTTGAGCATGGAAATTCCTTGTTGTTCCTGGGCGATCACGCGGCCTTGGGGCAGGCCAGATGCGGCAATCCTACAGCGTTGTGTAATTTTGTATATAGCGGTAGTGAGCGCTGCGCCTTCGACGCCGTGGATTTGCGTTCGATGCTCGCTCGGGCAATCGGGCGATCTGCTAAGGTGCGCGTCGCGCCTGCCGCCTGGCCCGAGGGAGAAGCAATGAAAGGAATCCTGCAATGAAGCGTTGGTTACTGGCGAGCCTGTGCCTGCTCGTGCTGCTGGTGGGCTACACCAAGGTCATGGGGCGCCTGGCCGGTGGCCCGGCACCAGTGGCTGAACGCCTGGAACAGGCCGAGCTGATCACCGTCGACAAGGCCCAGCGACGCATGCAGCTCTGGCATGCAGGCAAGGTGTTGAGCGAGTACCGCATCGTTCTTGGCGCGGCGGGAGACGAGGGGCATAAACAGCGCGAAGGTGACCAGCGCACGCCAGAGGGGCGCTACCTGATCGATTGGCGCAATGCCAAATCCATGGCCTACCTCAGCCTGCACATTTCCTACCCGAACGCGCAGGATAAGGCCGCCGCTGCTGCGCGTGGCGAGAGCCCTGGCGGCAATATCATGATCCACGGCCTGCCCAATGGCTGGGGCTGGCTCGGGCCGCTGCATCACCTCTGGGACTGGACCGATGGCTGCATCGCCGTGAGCAACGACGAAATGCGCGACATCTGGCTGCGGGTCGCCAACGGCACACCCATCGAAATTCACTGAATGCACCTATCGAGGAAAGTGTCATGCGCGAGCCTGTGATCCAGGAAGAAGTCTCCGGCTGTGGCATCGCCAGCGCCGCTAATATCCTCGGCAAGACCTACGCACAGATGAAGGCCATCGCCAACGCCATGGGCATCCATGCCGAGGACGAGGCGTTGTGGTCGGACACCCGTTACGTGCGCCGCCTGCTGGACAGCGAGGGCGTGGCCTGCGCCGACGGGGAAACCCCGTTCCAGTCCTGGGAGGCATTGCCCGACCTGGCCCTGCTGGCCATCAAGTTCCATCGCGAGGATGAGCGCGACTTTTGGCACTGGGTGGTGTTCCGGCGTGAGGCCGGTGCCGCCGTCGTGCTGGATTCCGCCAGTTATCTGCCGACGAATCGGCGCACCGATTTCCAGGCCATGCAGCCCAGGTGGTTTATCGAAGTGTTCGGCGCCAGCGATCAGGCCTGAGTCAGCAGATTGCGGGTGCCTGATCGCGAGAGGCGCCATCGTTTCATTGTGGCCTTCGGACTCATTTTTTGCCTCGTCATGGGGCATCAGGTAACGCTTTTGGTGCGCGCGTTGAGGCGCTGTTAGCCGCTCGAAAAGCTATTTTCCTTGAAAAACAGCAAGTTGTGATTTTAGGCACGGCACCTGCATTTGGATGATTGTGTTTTTGGATCCAAAAATTCAGGAATCCTCACAATGCCTTTCGCCGTGACCACCTTCAATGCCCAGCCGGCCCTCTCGGCCGAGGACGAGGCTTACCTGCATCTGCTCGATGCCATCTGTCAGGGCCGTTACCGTACCGGCGACCGCCTGATCGCCGAGGACATCGCCAGCGAGCTGCAGATGAGCCGCATGCCCATCCGTGGCGCCTTCAAGCGCTTGGCAGCGGAAGGCCTGGTGACGCTACGGCCCAATCGCGGCGCGATCGTCAGTGGCCTCAACCTCGAGCAGATGCGCGAAGTCTTCGAGATGCGCAGCGCCCTGGAGGGGCTGGCGATTCGCGTGGCCACGGCCAAGGTCAACGAGCGTCACCTGGCGCGCCTGGAGCGTCTGCTCGATGAAATGGACGAGTGCCGTGAGGACAGCTCGGAGTGGGTGGTGCGCCACCGCATCTTCCACGAGTACCTGTGCAGCCTCAGCGAGCGACCCCGGTTGATGCGCCAGATCAGTGCCCTCTACGCGCTGATCGAGCCGTACATGCGCCTCTGGCTCAAGCACGTCGACAAGCCCTTGAGCGCCCGCGAAGAACATCAGGTGATCCTCGACGCTCTGCGCACCGGCGATGCCCGGCATGCCGAGCGAATCCTCTGCGAGCACATCGAGGGCACCGTCCCCGACCTGCTCGAATTCCTGGAAAAGTCGGGCGCCTGAGACCCGTCCTCTCCTTCATTTCGTACTGCCATACCAACAATTACACCGGAGACGAACATGTCAAAACGTACCTTCGCAGCATCCCTGATGACCCTCTCGCTGATGGCTGGCCTGGCCCAGGCCGAGGTCACGGTTCCCGAGCGCCTGAAGACGACGGACAAGATCGTCTATTGCGGCGCCATGGATTCGCCGCCCATGGGCTTCTTCGACGAGAAGCAGAAACCGGTGGGTATCACCGTCGAGCTAGGCGACGAGATCGCCAAGCGCCTCGGCGGCAAGCGCGTGGAGTGGCGCGTGACCCCCTTCTCCGGCCTGATCCCGGCGTTGATGGCGCGTCATTGCGACATGATCGTCGACCAGTTGTTCGACAAGCCGGCGCGCCGCGAAGTCATCGACATCGTCAACTACATGTACTCCAGCCAGGCGGTCACCGTGCTCAAGGGCAACCCGGCCGGCATCCACAGCCTCGACGACCTCTCCGGCAAGCGCGTCGCCGTGCTCAACGGCTCCACCATCCGCACCCTGCTCGAAGCGCACAACGACGTGCTGAGCAAGGCCGGCAAGGCGCCGATGACCCTGGTGGTGTTCAACTCCGACACCGATGCCTTCCAGGCGCTGCGCGTCGGCCAGGCCGATGCCTACGGCACCACCATGGAAACCGCTGGCTACTACCAGAGCATGGCGCCGGATCTGTTCGAGGTCGGCGTGCCGGCGTTCGACAAGATCCTCACCGGTTTCGGCATTCGCAAGGACGACCCCGAGCTGAGCAAGGCGGTCAGTCAGGCCCTGGCCGACATGAAAGCCGATGGCAGTTACATGGCGCTACTGAGCAAGTGGCACATCGAAGGCAACAAGCTCGACTGAGGCGCGACGATGAACTTCAACTGGGACATATTCTGGCAATACCTGCTGCAGCCCAGCGACGTATACCTCTACGGCCTCTGGCTGACCTGCGTGATCGCGGTGATGGCGATGCTGCTGGGATGCGTCCTCGGCCTGCTGGCGGCGCTGATGCGCGCCTCCAGCAACCCGCTGCTCAACTACCCGGTGCGCTTCTACATCTGGCTGATGCGCGGCACGCCCCTGCTGGTGCAGATCGTCTTCCTCTATACCGCGTTGGCGGCCGGCGGCATCTTCCGCTTCGAGGATCTGGATCTGGGCCTGTTCATCCTGCCGGGCAACATCCAGGCGGCGATCCTCGCCCTGGGCCTCAATGAAGGTGCCTACATGGCGGAGATCATCCGCTCCGGGATCAATGCAGTGGATCGCGGGCAGTACGAGGCGGGACGCTCGCTGGGCATGACCTACCCACGGTTGATGCGCCGCATCGTCCTGCCGCAGGCCTTCCGCGTGATCGTGCCGCCGCTGGGCAACGAGTTCAACGTGATGCTGAAGAACACCACCCTGGTCAGCGTGATCGGTGTGCAGGAGCTGCTGCTGAGCACGCAGATGATCACTTCGGCCACTTTCCGCGTGTTCGAGCTGTACCTGGTGGTGGCCATCTACTTCCTGCTGCTGACCACGCTGTGGGGCTTCTTCCAGCGCTGGCTGGAGATGCGCTTCGGGCGTACCGACGGCCATGTACCGGCGAGCAACCGGCTGTTCGGCCTGGGTGCCATGAAATTTCTGAGGGGGCGTTGAGATGGGCGCATTGGACGAGAGTCTGGTGATCCAGGCCAGTAGCGTGCACAAGCGCTTCGGTGAGCTGGAAATCCTCAAGGGCGTGTCGTTGAACGTGCGCCGTGGCGAGGTGGTGGTGCTGATCGGCGCCTCCGGCTCGGGCAAGACCACCTTCATCCGCTGCCTCAACTACCTGGAGGACATCCAGGGCGGCAGCATCCTGATCAACGGCAAGCCCATGGGCTACATCGAGCGGGCCGACGGCAAGCGCGTGCGCGACTCCGAGCGCAACATCGCACGCATGCGCCGCGACATCGGCATGGTGTTCCAGCGCTTCAACCTGTTCCCGCACATGACCGTGCTGGAGAACATCATCGAGGCGCCGACCCAGGTGTTGGGGGTGAGTCGGCGCGAAGCCGAGGAACAGGCGCGGCAACTGCTGGCCCGTGTGCGCCTGTCGGACAAGGCCGATCACTACCCCAGCCAGCTATCCGGTGGTCAGCAACAGCGCGTGGCCATCGCCCGCGCGCTGGCGATGAAGCCGCAAGCCATGCTCTTCGACGAACCCACCAGTGCCCTCGACCCGGAAACCGTGGGCGAGGTGCTGCAGGTGATGAAGGAGCTGGCCGAGGAGGGCATGACCATGGTGGTGGTCACCCACGAGATGGGTTTCGCCCGCGAGATGGCCGACCGTGTGGTGGTGTTGCATCAGGGCGAACTGATCGAAGAAGGCCCGCCGGCCCAGGTATTCGGCAATCCCCATCACCCGCGCACGCGGGAGTTCCTCAGTCGCGTTCTGTGAAGGCGAGCGGCAGCGACCTGCCGCTCAGTCCTGCAATCAAACCCTGTATCGAGTTACAGTCATGCTCAATTTTTCTGCCCATGAGTATCCCTACGCGTCCCAGCGCCAGAGCGTGTTCGCCCGCAAGGGCATGGTTGCGGCCTCGCAGCCCCTGGCGGCCGAAGCCGGCATCGCCATGCTGCGCCGTGGCGGTAATGCGGTGGACGCCGCCATTGCCACTGCCGCCGCGCTGACGGTGGTCGAGCCCACCGGCTGCGCCATCGGCGGCGACGCCTTCGCTTTGGTCTGGATCAAGGACAAACTGTACGGCCTGGATGCCAGCGGCCACGCGCCGGCGGCGCTGTCCAGCGAGGCGGTCAAGGCTGCCGGCCACGAGCGCATGCCGGTACACGGCTGGTTGCCGGTCACCGTGCCTGGCTGCCCCTCGGCCTGGGCCGAGCTGTCGCGGCGCTTCGGCAAGTTGCCCTTCGCCGAGTTGCTGCAGCCGGCCATCGAACTGGCGCGCGACGGCTTCCCGGTGTCGCCGGTGGTCGCCCACCAGTGGCGCATCGCCCTGGATGAGTACCAGGCCAGCCGCGAGGCCTTCCCCGAGCTGCAGGCCTGGTTCGACACCTACCTGATCGACGGCCAGGCGCCGGTCGCCGGGCAACTTTTCCGCAATCCGGCGCAGGCACAGACCCTGACCGAGCTCGCCGAAACCCAGTGCGAAAGCTTCTACCGCGGCGCCATTGCCGAGCGCCTGGCCAGCCATGCTGCCGCCACTGGCGGCAAGCTCACCACCGCCGATCTGGCCGGCTACCTGCCGCGCTGGGTCGAGCCGATCAAGGTCAACTACCGCGGCTATGACGTCTGGGAAATTCCGCCGGCCGGGCAGGGCCTGATCGTCCTGATGACCCTGAAGATCCTCGAAGGCTTCGACTTCGACCACCGCGACAGCCGCCAGACCTGGCACCGCCAGATCGAGGCGATGAAGCTGGCCTATGCCGACGGTCTGCACTACATCACCGACCCCGAGCACATGCGCGTGGCTGCCGAACAGCTACTTGCCGAAGGCTACTGCGCAAAGCGCCGCGCGCTGATCGGTGAGCGAGCCCGCGAGCCGCTGCACGGCGACCCCCAGGCCAGTGGCACGGTGTACATCGCCACGGCCGATGGCGAAGGCAACATGGTCTCCTTCATCCAGAGCGCCTACCACGGCTTCGGCTCCGGTGTGGTGCTGCCGGACAGCGGCATCGCCCTGCAGAACCGCGGCTCCGAGTTCAGCCTCGACCCGAGCCATTCCAACTACCTGATGCCGGGCAAGAAGACCTTCCACACCATCATTCCGGGCTTCCTCAGCAAGGACGGCGTGGCGGTCGGCCCGTTCGGCGTGATGGGCGGCTACATGCAGCCGCAGGGGCACGTGCAGATGGTGATGAACCTGGTGGACTTCGGCCTCAACCCGCAGGCCGCGCTGGACGCCCCGCGCTGGCAGTGGCTGGGCGGGCAGAAGGTGGGCATCGAACAGGAAACCCCGCGCGACCTGACCTTCGCCCTGGCCCGCTGCGGCCACCAGATCGAAGTGGCCTGCGACCGTACCGACTACGGACGCGGCCAGATCATCCTGCGCGACCCGCAGACCGGCGTGCTCTGCGGCGGCACCGAGCCACGCGCCGACTCGCATATTGCGGTGTATTGAGGGGCGGCATCCCCGGTCGCTGGCGGCCGGGAAGGTGAAGCAGGAGGCTCAGGTTCGATACAGCTTGAGACTCTCCACCCGCTCCCGGTAGGCGCCGAGACGTTCCTTGAGTTGATCCTTGCGCGCGCTGGCCACGCAGTGCAGCAGCACGTTCAGCGCGCTGGTCAGGCCGCCGGTGGATTCGAGGATCAGCCCGGTCTTGGTCTTCATGGTGACGATGTGCGGCGTGTCGATATGCTTGGCGATGCCGTACTCGTCGGTGAATACCACCAGATCGGTGTTCTGCTGCAGGCAGTTGTTGGCGAAGGCGATGCCGGCGTCGGCGTAGGGCGCGATGTCGATCAGGATCACGCAGCAGCGCTGGTTGTGGCTGTCCAGCCACTGGCCGAGCACGCCGCTGTAGAGGTCGAGAAATTCCACCCCGGAGCGCACCAGGGCCAGGCGGTTGGCGAAGTCCTCGGCCAGCCCGCGAATGGTCTGGAAGCCGCAGACGAACACCCGTTCGGCATCGCCCACACGCGCCACGATATCGCGCCAGTGCTGGCTGCCGAGCAGTTCGGCGAAGGCGCGCAGGGCTTCGATTTCCTCGTTGAGGTGGGCCACCAGGTCTTCCGGTTGCTCGACCCGCTCGATCAGCGCCGGGTTGAGCAGCGATTGCACGCGCACTTCGTCGCGCAACTCGTCCTTCAGGCTCTTCAGGCCCTTGTAGCCAAGCCGGCGCAGGAAGCGGCTGACGGTATTGGGGCTGACCCCGCTCTTGGCTGCCAGGCTGGCGCCGTTCTCGAACGCCAGGGTTTCCAGGTTGGCCTGGATATAGGCCCACAGGGTGCGCTCGGCCGGTGTCAGCTTGCCTTCCAGATGTTCCATCTTGCCATCGAGCATGTCCGTTTCCTTTGTCATGCCAAATTCTTCTGACATTTAAATGTCAGTGTGTTGATCTTTGGAAGAAATATATTCTACTCTGAGTCCGTCACGCAAAGAGCTGTCGGTTGGCCGCTGTTTGGGCGAGAGAGCCAGCAGAAGTCTTTCCGCCTCGTCATCGACGCTCGCGCATTCCTGCCGCAACAAGCAAATGTCGCGCCCCGCGCGACCACAACAGTGGAGAACAGGAACATGCTCAAGCTGCGTCATATCGGCCTGTGCCTCGCCCTCGGCAGTGGCTCCGTCAGCGTTCAGGCTGCCGAGGAACTGCACCTGTACAACTGGGGCGACTACATCAACCCCGAGGTGCTGACCCGCTTCACTGCCGAAACCGGGATCAAGGTGTCGCTCGACACCTACGGCAGCAACGAAGAGATGCTGGCCAAGCTGCAGGCCGGCGCACAAGGCTACGACATCGTCTTCCCCTCGGTGCACATGCACGACACCATGGCTGCCATCGGCCTGCTGGAGAAGACCGAGATCAACCAGGATCCGGCCTTCGCCAACATCGACCCCGCCTTCCTGCGTGCCAAGTCCGACCCCAAGGGTGAATACTGCATGCCCTACGCCTGGGGCACGGTAGGCATCTTCTACAACAAGAACAAGGTGTCCAAGCCGATCGAGAGCTGGGATGACTTCTTCGCCGAGGCCAAGGCCGGCAAGAAGGTGATCATGCTCGACGACATGCGCGAGACCCTCGGCGTCGGCCTGATCAAGGAGGGCAAGTCGGTCAACACCACCAACGCCACTGACCTCAAGCAAGCCGCCGCCTGGCTGATCGAGCGCAAGCCGCTGATCTCCGCCTTCACCTACGACAGCGTGCCGATGGTGCAGTCCGGCGACGCCGCCGCCGCGCACTACTTCGTCGGCGCCATGATGTACGTGAAGCAGGACCCGCAGAACCTCGCCTACGTCATCCCCAAGGAAGGCGCGACCCTGTACCAGGAGGACATGTGCGTGCTCAAGAGCGCGCCGAACAAGGCCAACGCCAAGCGCTTCATGAGCTTCTTCCTGCAGCCGGAGATCGCCGCGCTGAACACCGCGCAGCAGATGAACGGCACGCCGAACAAGGAAGCGCTGAAACTGCTGCCGGCCGAGCTGCGTGACAACCCGCAGGTCAACCCGCCGGCCGATGTCATGGCCAAGCTGCAGATCTTCGAGGATCTCGGCAAGGGCCTGAAACAGTACGACCGGGTGTGGACGCGCGTGCGTACCGCCAACTGAAGGTGGGTTACGCAGGGCTGTTCGGGCCCTGCGTAGCCGATGTTGCCAACGGTGCGCGCAGCGCACCCTACGGTGCCCGCCTCGCCAGTCGGCGGTCGGGCCTGGGCTGGAGTCCTCCATGACCGCTTTCACCCAAACCGCGCCGGTGGTCGAAATCCGTGGCGCGGTGAAGCACTACCGTGCGCCGGAAGGGCATCTGGTGCGTGCCCTCGACGGCCTTGATCTGGCCGTCGGCAGCAATGAATTCGTCACCCTGCTGGGGCCGTCCGGCTGCGGCAAGACCACGCTGCTGCGCACCATCAGCGGCTTCGAGCAACTCGATGGCGGCGAGCTGCTGATCCAGGGCCAGTCGATGAACAGTGTGCCGCCACACCGTCGTCCGGTGCACACGGTATTCCAGAGCTACGCGCTGTTCCCGCACATGAGCATCGGCGACAACGTTGGCTATGCGCTGGATGTGCGCGGTGTCGGCAAGGCCGAGAAAATCCAGCGTGTCGGCGAGGCACTGGAGATGGTCGGCCTGGCCGGCATGCAGCAGCGCAAGCCCGGCCAGCTCTCCGGTGGCCAGCAGCAGCGTGTGGCGTTGGCCCGCGCCATCGTCGACCGCCCGGCGCTGCTGTTGCTCGACGAGCCGCTGTCGGCGCTCGACCGGCAATTGCGCCAAGCCATGCAGCGCGAACTGAAGAGCCTGCAGCACGAGCTGGGCATCGCCTTCGTCTTCGTCACCCATGATCAGGAAGAAGCGCTGACCATGAGCGACCGCATCGTCGTGCTCAATGGCGGCCATATCCAGCAGATCGGTGCCCCGGCGGAGATCTACCATCGCCCGGCCAACGCCTTCGTCGCCGGTTTCATCGGCGAGAGCAACCTGTTCGAGGTGCACGTCGGTTCGGTCAACGACGGCATTGCCTACCTGCTCGACAGCCAGGGCGACCTGTTGCAGGCGCGTCATCCCGACCTGCGCGTCGGCCAGTACGCCCAGCTCATGCTGCGCCCCGAACAGTTCCACCTGCAGTGCCCCGGCGAGGGCTTCGCCGCGCTGGAAGGGCGCCTGGAACAACTGCTGTTCATTGGCAAGGACTTCGAGCTGCTGCTGCGCACCGCGCATGGTCGCCTGGTCAAAGCGGTGCTGCGTGACGCCGCGCAGCAAGGCCTGCAGCGCCTGCGCAGCGGCGACAGCATGCAGCTCTGGTACGGCCGGGAGGCCGCGCACCTGATCCCCGGAGGTGTCTGATGCCATTGCGTGAGCGCCTGCGTCTGGTCGGCCTGTTGACCCCGGTGACGCTGATCATCGGCGTGTTCTTCCTTGCCCCACTGACCATCATGGCCGTCTACAGCCTGCTCGAGCCGGGGCTCTACGGCGGCGTCGAGTGGAGCTTCTACCCGGACAACTTCGGCCGCGTGCTGGGCTGGGCCGATGGCGTCAACGAGGAGTTCGATCCGGTCTATCTGGAAATCATCCTGCGCTCGTTCAAGCTGGCCGCGCTGACCGTGCTGGCGACCCTGGCGCTGTGCTACCCGGCGGCCTTCTGGGTGGCGCGGCAGCCGGAGCGGATGCGCAACTTCTGCCTGTTCCTGATCACCCTGCCGTTCTTCACCAGCCTGATCGTGCGCCTCTACGCCTGGCTGCTGATCCTGCGTCCCAGCGGCGTGATCAACACCGCGCTGGCGGCGCTGGGCTTCTACAACCCGGTGGAGCTGATCTACACCGAGACCGCGGTGCTGATCGGCATGACCTACATCTTCATCCCGTTCATGTTCATGCCCGTCTACGCCAGCGTCGAGAAGCTCGACAAGCGCCTGCTGGAGGCCTCGGCGGATCTCGGCGCGAGCCGCTGGCAGAGCTTCTGGAAGGTGATCTTCCCGCTCACTCTGCCGGGTATCGCCGCCGGTTCGATCATCGTCTTCATCCCCAGCCTGGGTAACTTCATCGTGCCGTCGCTGCTCGGCGGTGCGCGCGTGCTGATGATCGGCAGCCTGGTGGAGCAGCAGTTTCTCGCCGCGCGCAACTGGCCGTTCGGCGCCGCCCTGGCGATGCTGCTGATGGCTGCGGTGCTGGTGTGCCTGGTGCTCTACGTGCTGGCGCAAGGGCGCAACAGCGCACAGGAGGCCGGCCGATGAACGCCTTGCTCGCCAACCTCGGGCGCCGGTTGCTGGGCGGCTACAGCCTGGCCTTCTTCATCTTCCTGTACCTGCCGATCGGTCTGATCGTCGCCTACTCGTTCAACAGCAACCCGATCAACATGATGATCTGGGACGGCTTCAGCCTGGACTGGTATCGCTCGCTGTTCGGCCTGACTACCAACCTCAGCGAGAACGCCCTGTACGTCGAATCCACCGATCAGTTGCTGGCCGCGCTACGCACCAGCCTGGTGGTGGCGCTGACCACCACGGCGATCTCCACGGTGATCGGCACGCTCACCGCGCTGGCGATTGCGCGCTATCGCTTCCGTCTGCAGAAGTTCTACCGGGTGCTGCTGTTCATGCCGATGTTGATGCCCGACATCGTGCTCGGCATCGCCCTGTTGATTTTCTTCGTCGGTGTCGGCATGCCGCTGGGCAAGGGCTCGATCATCATCGGCCACTGCACCTTCCTGATCAGCTACGTGTTCCTGATCGTCAGCGCGCGCCTGGCCGGCATGGACACGCGCCTGGAGGAGGTTTCGGCCGATCTTGGCGCCTCGCCCTGGACGACCTTCCGCCGGGTGACCCTGCCGCAGATCCTGCCCGGCGTGGTCGGCGGCGCGCTGCTGGCGTTCATCATCTCGATGGACGACCTGGTGATCACCTACTTCATCGCTGGTGTCGACTCCACCACGCTGCCGGTCTTCATCTACGGCATGATCCGCCGCGGCATCAAGCCGGAGATCAACGCCATCGCCACCCTGCTGCTGATCGCCTCGCTGCTGATCGCCGCCCTCGGCCTGTACCTGCGCAACCGCAAGCCCGCCACTTCCCAGGATGACTCCCATGGCTAAACCTCGCGCCCGCGAACTCGGCCTGCCGCTGCCCGGCACCCCCGGCCCGTACAACGCCATCACCGACGTGCCCGGCGTGCTGGTCGGCTACCGCACCCTCGATGGCGTGGCCGCCAACGGCCGGCGCATCCAGACCGGCGTCACCGCCATCCTGCCGCGCGGCCGCGATAGCGAACCGCAGCTGGTGTGGGCGGGCTTCCATGCACTCAACGGCAATGGCGAGATGACCGGCACGCACTGGATCGAACACGGCGGCTACTTCGTCGGCCCGCTGTGCATCACCAACTCGCACAGCGTCGGCATCGTCCACCATGCCGCCACGCGCTGGACCATCCAGCAGTACGCCGACGCCTGGCAACGCGAGCACCTGTGGGCCATGCCGGTGGTGGCCGAGACCTATGACGGGGTGATCAACGACATCAACGGCCAGCACGTCAGCGAGGCCGACGCCCTCGCTGCGCTGGACGATGCCAAAGGCGGCGCCATCGCCGAAGGCAACGTCGGCGGCGGCAACGGCATGATCTGCTACGGCTACAAGGGCGGCACCGGCAGCGCCTCGCGCCTTGTCGAAATCGACGGCCAGACCTACACCCTCGGCGTCCTGGTGCAGGCCAACCATGGCCAGCGCGCCTGGCTCAAGGTTTGTGGCGTGCCGGTCGGCGAGCGCCTGGAAGATGAACTGCCGGCCGGGCTGGAGCGTGAGCGCGGCTCGATCATCGTCATCCTCGCCACCGACGCACCGCTGTTGCCGCACCAGCTCAAACGCCTGGCGCAGCGCGCGGGCCTCGGCATCGCTCAGGCCGGCACGCCGGGTGGCAACAACTCCGGCGACATCTTCCTCGCCTTCAGCGTGGCCAACCCACGGCCCTTGCCGCAGGTGTCGCAAACGCGGCTGAACCTCGACTACCTCAACGACGAGTGTTTCGACGCGCTTTACCTGGCCGCCGTACAGGCCACCGACGAGGCGGTACTCAACGCCATGCTCGCCGCCGAGGATTCGCCGATGCAGAAGCCCGAAGGCATCTGCCGCGCCATCGATGGCCAGCGCCTGCGCCAACTGGTGACCGGAGCGTGATGCGTAGCCCGGATGAAATCCGGGCACAGGCGATACCGAGTCCCCGGATTTCATCCGGGCTACATCTGGCCAGCTCCGCTCAGTTGGCCTTGCGCTTGCCGGCGGACAGGCGCGAGACGCCCAGCAGCACCAGCGCCAGGCCGACGATCTGGTACAGGGTGATGGCCTCGCCGAGCAGCACCCAGGCGGCGAACAGGGTCAGCACCGGGCCCAGGTTGCCGAACAGGGCGGCATGGCTGGTGCCCATGCGCTGCACCGCCAGGGCCAGCCAGTAGATCGGCAATACCGTCGACAACAGCGCCATCAGCGCGCCGTATAGCCACACTTCAGTTGGCAGGCTCGCCAGTTGCCCTGGGTCGCGGGTGGCGCCGTAGTGGATCAGCACCATGAGCGCCGAGGCCCCGCCGGCCAGCCCGGCCAGGCGCATCGAGCCGACCCGGCGGATCACCACGCCGGTGCCCAGGTAATACAGGGCATAGGTCACCGCACTGGCGAACACCCAGGCGGCACCCAGCAGGATCTGGCCGCTGTCGCCCTCGACGCGGATGTCATGCATCAGGGCGATGCCCAGGCCCAGGTAGCACAAGCCCATGGCCAGGAAAGTGCGCGGGCCCGGCCGCTCGCCCTGCGTCAGCATCTGCAACAGCAGCACCAGGGTCGGGTAGGTGAACAGGATCAGCCGTTCCAGCCCGGCGCTGATGTACTGCAGGCCCTGGAAGTCGAACAGGCTCGACAGGTAGTAACCGAACATCCCCAGCAGCAGGACGTGCGCCCAGTCTTTCGGCGTGAGCCGGGCTTGCCCGGTGCCCCGGCTCAGCCACAGCAGCCAGAGAAACAGCGGCAAGGCCAGGGCCATGCGCAGGCTCAGCACGGTGACGGCATCCACCGGCGCGGCGGCATAGCTAAGTTTGACGAAGATGGCTTTCAGGCTGAAGCCGGTGGCCGAGAGCACGGCGAACAGCACGCCGTTGTCGAGGCTGCGGCGGTACGAGGCGGTCAGAGCATTCATGGCAAGGCTGCGGCAGGAGAACGAGACGTTATTCTGAATGGAATGCAAGGCGGCTAGAATCGCAATTTCACGAATATGGCTTTCTGTTTTGGAGAATGCTCGATGCACTTCGACCTGCCCGATCTGCGCCTGATCGTCGCCATTGCCGCCAGCGGCAGCCTGAGCAAGGCGGCGGCCACCTTTCCCGTCGCGGTATCGGCAGCGAGCACACGGCTGAGGGCGTTCGAGGAGCGCTGCGGCCTGACCCTGTTCGTGCGCAGCAGCGATGGCATGAGCCTGACGCCGGCCGGTCGGCTGGTGCTGGATGCCTGCCAGGGCGTGCTGAAGGAAGCCCGTCTGCTCAACGACACCTTGCAGGAACTCAAGGGTGAACGGCGCATCACCCTGCGCCTGGCCGCCTCCACCGTGGCCAACAGCACCTTCCTGCCGGCGGCGCTCGGCCCCTTTCTGGCCGATTATCCGGAGGTGGATCTGCAACTGGCTGAGCAGGGCAGCAAGGCCGTGCTGAGGTCGGTCAGGGAAGGCAGCATCGACATCGGCGTGTACGACGGCAACCTGCCCACCGATGACCTGTTGTCGCTGCCGTTTCGCAACGACCGTCTGGTGCTGCTGGTGCCCCGTGGCCACGCGCTGATCGAACAGCGTCCGGCGTTGCTGCGCAGCGCGCTGAATTTCCCCTTCGTCTGCCTGCCAGCCGAGCGCGCCATGCAGCGCTTCATCGAATACATGGCGGTACGCAACGCCCTGCCGCTCAAGGTGCGGGTGCGCGCGCCGAGCTTCGATGCTATCGCCCAACTGGTGGCGCAGGGCGTTGGCGTGTCCATGCTTCCGGAAGCGGCGGCGATTCGTCTGGCGCAGGAGTTACCGGTGGCGGTGGTGATGCTGGAGGATGTCTGGGCCACCCGTGAGCTGCGCCTGTGCGTGCGCAGTTGGGAGGGGCTGTCGTCCCATGCACGACAGTTGCTCAGCTACCTCACCCGCGACAGTGCCGCCGGTGAGGTAACGGGCGAGAGGGCCTGAGTCAGCGCACCTGCACCAGCACCTTGCCCACTGCCTTGCGCTGGCCGAGGGCGTCGATGGCTTCACCTGCGCGAGCCAGGGGGAAGGTCTGCGAGACCAGCGGCTTGAGCTTGCCTTCGGCATGCCAGGCAAACAGTTGCTGGAAATTCGCGGCATTGTCCTGTGGCTGGCGCTGGGCGAAGGAGCCCCAGAACACGCCGACCAGAGCGGCGCCCTTGAGCAAGGGCAGGTTGGCCGGTAGCGCCGGGATGCCTCCGCCGGCGGCGAAGCCCACCACCAGGAAGCGGCCATTCCAGCCGATGCAGCGGAAGGCTTCCTCGAACAGCGGGCCGCCCACCGGGTCGTAGATCACGTCCACGCCCTGGCCGCTAGTCAGCCGTTTCACTTCGTCCTTGAGGCTTTGCTCGCTGTAGTTGATCAACTCGTCGGCGCCGGCCTGGCGTGCCACTTCCAGTTTCTCCGCCGTGCTCGCAGCGGCGATCACCTTGGCGCCCATGGCCTTGCCGATCTCCACCGCGGCCAGGCCGACGCCACCGGAGGCACCGAGCACCAGCAGGGTTTCGCCGGCCTGCAGATTGGCGCGCTGCCTGAGCGCATGCATGGACGTGCCATAGGTCATGCCGAAGGCCGCTGCCGTATTCAGCTCCATGCTCTTGGGCACTGGCAGCACGTTGTAGGACGGCACGGCCACTTCCTCGGCGAAACCGCCCCAGCCGGTCAGGGCCATCACCCGGTCACCGGTACGCAGATGGCTGACTTTTTCACCGACGGCCTTGACCACGCCGGCCACCTCGCCACCCGGGGCGAAGGGGAAGGGGGGCTTGAACTGGTACTTGCCTTCGATGATCAGCGTATCGGGAAAATTGACCCCGGCAGCCTGCACCTCGATCAGCACCTCGTTCTTCTTGGGTTCGGGGCTGGCGACCTCTTCCAGAACCAGGGTGTCGGCGGGGCCGAAGGCTTTGCACAGCAGGGCTTTCATCGCGCTTTCCTCGCGTTCGTGATTGCCTTGCAGTGTAGAAAACGAGCGCCACGGGTCAACGAGCATGCCGCTGCCTGATGACCCGGCATAAGCATCGGGCTTGGGAACGCGCCGTGGGATGGCTATGCTAGGCACATCCCCGATGGAGTGCCTGCCGTGAAACTGTTGACCGCCCTGTTGCTGAGCCTGTCGATCTGCCTGCCTGCCCTGGCGTCTTCGGAGAAGAAGGAAGAGGCGCCGACGACGCTCTACTACAACCTGTTCCCGGCGCTGATCGGCAATCTGGCTGATCCGGGCGCGCGCTTGAAGTTCTTCAAGGCCGATGTGTCCCTGCGCGTCACCGGCACCGAGGCCGAGGAGAAGATCAAGCATCACGAGCCGCTGATCCGCCATCAACTGGTGCTGTTGTTCTCGGCCCAGACCAGCGAGGCGATCAACGCCCCAGATGGCCGCGAAACCCTGCGCCAGGAGGCACTGAAGAAGGTGCAGGACGCGCTCAACGCTGAAGAAGGCAAGCCCATCGTCGAAGACCTGCTGTTCAACAATCTCATCATTCAATAGCCACAAGCCACAAGCCACAAGCCACAAGCCACAAGCCACAAGCTGCAAGAGGGTGCCCGCTTCTACTTATGGCTTGCCGCTTGAAGCTCGCCGCTGCTTCTAAGCCATCTGCGCCAGGGTCTTGCGAAAGCGCGTGAGCGCGGCGAGGAAGAACAGCGTGCCGATCACCGCGATGGCCAGCAGTTGCGGCCAGACGATGGCCAGCCCCGCACCGCGATAGAGAATGGCCTGGGCCAGGTCGACGAAGTGGGTGGTCGGTGCAGCGAGCATGATCTGCTGCACCAGCTCGGGCATGCTCTCACGCGGCGTGGTGCCGCCGGAGAGGATCTGCAGCGGCAGCAGCACCAGGATGATCAACAATCCCAGTTGTGGCATCGAGCGCGCCACGGTGCCGAAGAAGATGCCCATGGACGTGGTGGCGAACAGGTGCAGCGCCGCCCCCAGCAGGAACAGGGCGATGGAACCCTCGATCGGCACCTGCAACCAGCCCTGTACCACCAGCAGCAGCGACAGCGCCGCTGCCGTCAGCACCACCAGGCCCATCGACCAGACCTTGGCCAGCATGATTTCCAGCGGCGTTACCGGCATCACCAGCAGGTGCTCGACCGTGCCGTGCTCGCGCTCGCGTATCAGCGCCGCGCCGGTGAGGATGATCGACAGCATGGTGATCTGGTTGATCACCTCCATCACCGAGCCGAACCAGGCGCGCGTCAGGTTGGGGTTGAAGGCCACGCGCATGACCAGTTCTGCCTGCTGCGGCAGGCTGGCGCGGTAGTGGCGGACGAATTCGGCGATCTCCTCGCTGGCGATGTTCTGGATGTAGCCGGCGCCGGTGAAGGCCATGCTCACCTGGGTGGCATCGACGTTCAGTTGCACGGCCGGCGAACGCCCAGCCAGCAGGTCACGCTGGAAGTTCGGCGGGATGTTCAGGGTGAAGGTGTAGCGCCCGGCGTCCATGCCGCGATCCATCTCGCTCAGATCGATAAGGGCAGGCGGGCGGAAGAAGGGCGGCTGGAAGGCCTGTACCAGGCGCCCGGAGAGCGGCGAACGGTCTTCGTCCACCACTGCGATCGAAGCATTGTGCAGGCTTTCCGGCATGCTGGTGGCCGAGGAATAGACGCCCAGGCTGAAGGCCCAGACGATCAGGATCAGCAGTGCATAGTCATGCTGCAGGCTGCGAAACTCCTTGAAGCCCAAATGAAGGATATTGGCCAGTCGGCGCATCTCAAACCTCCTGCTTCTTCAGCAGGCTGACGCACAGCGCCAGCAGCAGCGGAATGGTCAGCGCCAGCGGGATGAAGTAGCCGTACAGCTCGCCCAGGCCAAGGGCCTTGGAGAATACGCCACGGCTGATCACCAGAAAGTGCGAGGTGGGGTAGAGCTGGCCGATCACTGCGCCGGCGCCTTCCAGCGAGGACACCGGATAGATCAGCCCGGAGAACTGGATGGCCGGCAGCAGGGTGACGATGGCGGTGCCGAACACGGCGGCGATCTGGCTGCGGGTGAAGGTGGACATCAGCAGCCCCAGCGCGGTGGCGCAGCCGATGTACAGCGCGCCGCCGAGCAGCAGGGTCAGCGGGCTGCCCTTGAGCGGTACGTGGAACACCGTGACGGCCAGCAGCACCAACAGGATGAAGTTGAGCAGGCCCAGGCCGATGTAGGGCAACTGCTTGCCGATCAGAAACTCCAGGCGGGTCACCGGGGTGACGTAGAGGTTGATGATCGAGCCCAGCTCCTTCTCGCGCACCACGCCGAGGGCGGTGAGCATGGCCGGAATCAGCATCAGCAGCATGGGGATCACCGCCGGCACCATGGCCTTGAGGCTTTCCACGTCCGGGTTGTAGCGGTAGCGCAACTCCAGCCTGGCCGGGTTGGCGGCAGCCGTTTGCGGTGAGCGCCGCGCCAGCTCTTCCAGGTAGGCGGCGTGAATGCCCTGTACGTAGCCCTTGATGGTTTCCGCACGTGTGGGCATGGCGCCGTCTATCCAGATGCCCACTTGCGGTACGGCACCGCGCTTGAGGTCACGGCCGAAGTTCGGCGGCAGCTCCACCGCCAGGCTGATCTCGCCGCTGCGCAGGCGCCGTTCGAGGTCGGCGTAATCGCTCAGCGGTGGCTTCTCGATGAAGTAACGCGAGCCGGACAGGTTGAGCACATAGTCCTGGCTGGTGGTGGTCTGGTCGCGGTCGAGTACGGCGAAGGTCAGGTCTTCGACATCCAGGCTGATGCCGTAGCCGATGATGAACAGTAGCAGAACGCTGCCGAGCAGCGCCATGCTGCCGCGAATCGGGTCGCGGCGTAGCTCCAGCGATTCGCGGCGGGCATAGCTGAGCAGCCGGCGCAGGCTGAAGCGGCGACGCAGTGCGGCACCGCTCTCGACGGTCGTGGGGCTGGCCGGCGCCGTTTCGACTGTTTCGTTCGCGCTGCCCGCGGCCTCCTGCAGGTAGGCGATGAAGGTCGCTTCCAGGCTCGGCAGGCCGCGCTTTTTCATCAGGCCCTGTGGCGTATCGCTGTCGAGCACCTTGCCGGCATGCATCAGCGAGATGCGGTCGCAGCGCTGCGCCTCGTTCATGAAATGGGTGGAGATGAAGATGGTCACGCCGTCGTTACGCGACAAGTCGAGCATCAATTGCCAGAAACCGTCGCGCGCGATCGGGTCGACGCCCGAAGTGGGCTCGTCGAGGATGAGGATTTCCGGCTCGTGAATCACCGCCACGGCCAGCGACAGGCGCTGGCGGATGCCCAGCGGCAGGCGCTCGGGCAGCATGTCCATGACCGCGCCGAGGTCGAAACGCCGAGCCATGGCCTCGACCCGCTCGCCGATGCGTTCGCGCGGGACGTGGAACAGTTGCGCATGCAGCACCAGGTTCTGCCGCACCGTCAGCTCGCTGTACAGTGAGAAGGCCTGGGACATGTAGCCGACGCGCTGGCGCGTGGCCATGTCGCTGGGGTCGATGGCCTGGCCGAACAGCAGCGCCTCGCCCTCGCTGGCCGGCAGCAGGCCGGTGAGCATCTTCATGGTGGTGCTCTTGCCGCAGCCGTTGGAGCCGAGGAAGCCGAAGATCTCCCCGCGCTCGATGCGGAAGTTGACCCGATCCACTGCGACGAAATCGCCGAAGCGACAGGTCAGCCCGCGCGCCTCGATGGCGATCTCGCCGTTGCCGGCATTGGCGCGGGGTGGAATCTGCAACTGCTGGTGGCCTTTGCGCTTGTCTTCCGGCAGCAGGGCGATAAAGGCCGCTTCCAGATCGCTGCAGGCGGTGCGCTGCAGCAGTTCGGCCGGGCTGCCCTCGGCCAGCACGTGGCCGGCGTCCATCGCCACCAGATGATCGAAACGCGCCGCTTCCTCCATGTAGGCGGTGGCCACCAGCACGCTCATTTGCGGGCGCTGCTGGCGGATGCGGCCGATCAGCTCCCAGAACTGGTTGCGCGACAGCGGGTCGACGCCGGTGGTGGGCTCGTCGAGGATCAGCAGATCCGGGTCGTGGATCAGCGCGCAGCACAGCCCGAGCTTCTGCTTCATGCCGCCGGAGAGCTTGCCCGCCGGGCGCTCACGGAAGGGCGCCAGGCCGGTGCTGCGCAGCAGGTCGTCGATGCGTGCGGCGCGCTCGGCGGCGCCCTGGCCGAACAGGCGGCCGAAGAAATCGAGGTTCTCTACCACCGACAGCGTCGGGTAGAGATTCTTGCCCAGGCCCTGCGGCATATAGGCGATCTGCGGGCAGACGGAGCGGCGATGGGCAGGGCTGGCCATGTCGCCACCCAGTACTTCGACCTGGCCATCCTGGATCTTGCGTGCTCCAGCGATCAGCGCCAGCAGGCTGGACTTGCCGACGCCGTCCGGGCCGATCAGGCCCACCATGCGCCGCGCCGGGATGGCCAGGTCGACGGCATCCACCGCGCGGGTGGCGCCATAGCGCAGCGACACCCCCTGCAGGCGGGCGACGGGCTCGGCCGCAGCGTTCATTGCGGAACCTTGATCGCCAGATGTTCAGGCCAGGCCTGCTCGGGGTCGAGGCGCAGGTAGGCCATGCCCGGCACGCCGGTCTTCACCTGAGCCAGGTGCTTGCGCAGCAGCTCGGGATCGATGCGTGCCTTGACGCGAAACATCAGCTTCTCGCGCTCGTTGGCGGTTTCCACCGTCTTGGGGGTGAACTGGGCGACGCTGGCGACGAAGCTGATCTCCGCCGGAATCACGTATTGCGGCGCGGCGTCGATCACCAGCCGTGCTTCGCTGCCAAGGGCGACACGACCGGCCATGCGCTCGGGGAGGAAGAAGGTCATGTAGACGTCGGTGAGATCCACCAGATTGAGTACCTTGCCGCCTGCGCCGAGTACTTCGCCCGGTTGTGCCACGCGGTACTGCACACGGCCGGCACGCGGCGCGCGCAACTGGCTGTCGTCGATATCGGCCTGCAGGCGCTCGACGCTGGCGCGGGCTGCCTCCACTGCCGAGCGGGCTTCCTCGACCTGCGCCTGTGCGGCGGTTATGCCGGCGCCAGCCGATGCTACCTGGGCGTTGGCCGCGGCCAGAGCGGCCTGGCTGCTCTGCAGGCGCGCCAGGTCGTCGTCCAGGGTTTGTTGGGGCAGGGCGTTGCGTTTGACCAGGGTGGCGCTGCGCGCATGGCGCTTCTGCGCGGCATCCAGCTCGGCCTGGCGCTGGCGCACCACGGCTTCGGCGCTGAGCTTTTCACTCTCGCGCAGGGCCACCTGGGCCACGGCGGTGCGCTCGGCGTTCTCGGCCTGGCGCACCTGGGCCTGGGCCTGCTGCAACTGGGCCTCGAGCACCTGGGTGTCCATGCGCGCGACGATCTGACCAGGCTCGACGAAGGCGCCTTCATCCACCTCGATGCTGGCGACGCGCCCGGCCAGCTTGGTGGCCACGTCCACTTCGGTGGCTTCGATGCGCCCGTTGCCGCTGACGAAGCCATTCCCCAGGCCGCTGGGGCGCAGCTCGAACCAGAGCAGGGCGGCGAGGGCGATGAGCGCGAGCAGGATCGCGCTGCGGATGGCGACATGTTGATGGAGTCTCATGACGTGACGACCTCCCTGTGAAATCTCCACCAGTATGGCCGCTATACGCGAAGGCGCTGCTGATATGGGTCAAGTCGTCGCGCCCCCTGTTTGTTCGCAGGCCTCAGCGCATGGCGAGAATGGCCTGCCACTGTGCTTCGCTCACCGGCATCACCGATAGCCGGCTGGCCCGTTGCACCAGGGGCAGTTCATGCAGCGCCGAGTTGTTCTTCAGGGCCGGCAAGCGCAGCACTTCGCTGAAGGCTTCGACGAACTCGACGTCCAGCGCGCTCCAGGGATTCTTCTCGGCACTGGCCTTGGCGTCGTGGTAATGGCTCTGCGGATCGAGGGCGGTGGGGTCGGGGTAGACCGCGCTGGTGATCCGGCCGATGCCGGCGATGCCCGGCTGTGGGCAACTGGAGTGGTAGAAGAAGAACAGGTCGCCCGGTTGCATCGCGCGCAGGAAGTTGCGCGCCTGGTAATTGCGCACGCCATCCCAGCGTGCCGTGCCGAGGCGTTCGAGGTCGCGGATGGACAATTCATCGGGTTCCGATTTCATCAACCAATAAGGCATGAACTTTGCTCCTTGTTGTTTGTCCCTGAGCGGACGCAATTGAGTCGAGGTCTCCGACGATCGGTGGGAGGCGGAAATTGCGCAGCGCTTCGCGCTGGCGGAAAATGCGCGGCTAGTTGCTTGGTAGCGTCGGATTGCACGAATCCATAATGCAGCAGTCCACGCCTGAAATTGCCTGAAAGGGGGAGGCAATCAATGAAACGCAAGCCAGATCTTCTGTGGGTTATCGTTATCCTGTTCGGCCTGGGCGTGGTTACCACGGGTTACACCCAGAGCCTCTGGGAGCGCCAGAGCGACGCTCCGGTCAGCATCACGCAGCAGCCCTGACGGGGCTGCATGGGCCGCAAGGATTGCGGCGCGCTTCACTTACCGCGGTACCATCTCTCATCGCTCACCGTTGCCTGCAAGGGCACGTCCCAACTGGCCAATGCCAGTTCATCCACGCGCTGGCATTCATGGGCAAGGCCCAATAGCGTCGGCTTGTGCCAATTTTTGCGCATGCGCAGGTAAGCCAGGCTGCGGTCATAGAAGCCACCGCCCATGCCCAGACGCCCGCCGCGATCGTCGAAGCCCACCAGCGGCAGCAGCAGCAGATCCAGCGTCCAGGGCTGGCGTTGGCGCTTGGGTTGCGGGCGCGGTTCGAGAATGCGGAAGCGATTGCCGGCGAGCTTCTCGTCGCGGCTGACTCGTTGGAACACCATTTTGGTGCGCGGCCAGGCGCTGAGCACCGGCAGGTAGGTGTGCTTGCCGCGTCGCTGGGCGGCGCGCAGCAGCGGGCGTGGATCGATCTCGCCATCGTTGGGCAGGTACAGGGCTATGTGCCGGGCCCGGCGAAACAGGGGGTGTTGAATCAATTGCCGATACAGGCCTCGTGCGGCCTGGCGTTGCTGGCTGGGGGACAGGCTGCGGCGCTTCTGGCGCAGCAGGCGGCGCAACTGCGGGCGGCTGAGGGTGGTGGCTTCGATCATGCAGAGTGGCGCCGAATGGCGTGAGCAGAAGAAGGCGTGGCTCCCCGGCATGCCGCTGTCGGTTTAGCCCTTGAACCCGAAAGTTCAAGGTGGAGGTTGCAGGAGGCGTTAAGGCTTTCCGTCAGGCGGACATGCACACCGGCCCCAACTGGCAACCCCCGTGGTTGTGCGTATCGGCTCAGGGACATCCCCGACTGGCGCACACCCCAGGGAACGGAGGCCAGTATACCTGATACGACCGCCTTGCGGGCACCACTCGGCGAGTCAGCTTGCAGGTGGGGGTTCAGGCGGTGTTGCCGTCGTCGCTCAGGGCCTGGTCGACGCGGTCGAGCAGGTCGCGCACCTGCTGCCGGGTGGAATTGGCATTCATGTCCAGGCGCTGCTGCTTGTGCAGCAGGTCATGGGTGATGTTCAGCGCGGCCATCACCGCCACGCGGTCGGCGCCGATCACCTTGCCGGTGGTGCGGATTTCTCGCATCTTGCCGTCCAGATAGCGTGCGGCGCTTTCCAGATTGGCATGTTCTTCTGGCGGGCAGGCGATGCAATATTCTTTATCCAGGATGTGGACGGTCACGGTTTTCGATTGGGTCATGTGTCCTGCTCCAGGGCTTTGAGGCGCGAAATCATCGATTCGACCTTGTGCCGGGCCAATTCGTTCTTTTCGATCAGATGGGCACGTTCCTCGCGCCATGCCTGTTCATTCGCCAGCAGGAGCCGGTTGTGAGCCTTGAGCTGTTCGACACGCTGGATCAGCAGCTCCAGCTTGCTGGTCAGGATTTGCAGATCGGCGTCTTCCATGGGCTCTCGCTGTGGGAGGGAATGGCTGGACTTCAGAGCTCCGCCAAAAGTGACCAGTACTTTTGCAAAGGCTCTTTATAGGCATGTCCAGCAGGCAGGTCAAACGCCTGGCAAACGGGCCTCCGATGGCCTTGGTTCACCTGCCGATGCTAGGATACGAGGCCGTCATTCTAGAGATTGCGCCCTCTGGCGCCTAGCTGCCCATGTCGACTTCCTCTTCTCCCTACGCTGCCTTCGCCGCTCTGCTGAGCAACGCAGGTCATACCGTTTCTCCCGCCGAGCTGCATGGCCTGCTGCTCGGGCGCAGTTGCGCTGGTGCTGGCTTCGAGCCCGGCCCCTGGTTGGTGGATGCCGCCGAGCTGCTCGGTGGCGAGCCGCAGGATGCCGTGCGCCAGGCCTTGATCGGCCTGCAGGAGATGGTCAAGGGCGAGCTGTGCAGCGAAGACATCACCCTGGTGCTGTTGCTGCCGGACGACGAAGCCCCGCTGGCCCAGCGTGCTAGCGCCCTCGGCCAGTGGTGCCAGGGCTTTCTCGGTGGCTTTGGCCTGACCGCCCGTGATGGTGCGCTGAGCGCCGAGGCCATGGAGGTGCTGCAGGATCTTTCCGCCATCGCCCAGGTACAGAGCGCGCTGGACGAATCCGAGGACGGCGAGAGCGATTACATGGAAGTGATGGAATACCTGCGCGTGGCGCCGCTGCTGCTGTTCGCCGAGTGCACCAAGCCCGCCGCCGCCGCACCGAAACCTTCCCTGCACTGACAGCCACTGGTTGGAGCCTGCCGTGATCAGCATTCCCAAGTCCGAATATGCCCGTCGGCGCAAGGCGCTGATGGCGCAGATGGAACCCAACAGCATCGCCATCCTGCCGGCTGCGCCGGTGTACATCCGCAACCGCGATGTCGAGCACACCTACCGCCAGGACAGCGACTTCCAGTACCTCACCGGCTTCCCCGAGCCGGAAGCGGTGATGGCGCTGATCCCCGGTCGCGAACATGGCGAATACGTGCTGTTCTGCCGCGAGCGTGATCCCGAGCGCGAGCTTTGGGACGGCCTGCGCGCCGGTCAGGACGGTGCGGTGAGCCGCTTCGGCGCCGACGATGCTTTCCCCATCGGCGATATCGACGACATCCTGCCGGGGCTGATCGAGGGCCGCGAGCGCGTCTACTACGCCATCGGCTTCAATCAGGAGTTCGATCACCGGCTGATGGAGTGGATCAACCACATCCGCGCCAAGGCACGTCAGGGTGCTACGCCGCCAAACGAATTCGTCGCCCTCGACCACCTGCTGCACGACATGCGCCTGTACAAGTCGGCTGCCGAGGTCAAGGTGATGCGCGAGGCCGCCGAGATCAGCGCGCGTGCCCATATCCGCGCCATGCAGGCCAGCCGCGCCGGGCTTTACGAATACCACCTGGAAGCCGAGCTGGATTACGAGTTCCGCAAGGGCGGGGCGAAGATGCCGGCCTACGGCAGCATCGTCGCGGCGGGCAAGAATGCCTGCATTCTGCACTACCGTGAGAACGACGCGCCGCTCAAGGACGGCGACCTGGTGCTGATCGACGCCGGCTGCGAGATCGACTGCTATGCCAGCGATATCACCCGCACCTTCCCGGTCAGCGGCACCTTCTCGCCCGAGCAGAAGGCCATCTACGAGCTGGTGCTGAAAGCCAACGAAGAGGCCTTCAAGCACATCGCTCCCGGCAAGCACTGGAACGAAGCCCACGAGGCCACCGTGCGGGTGATTACCGCTGGCCTGGTGGAGCTGGGCCTGCTCAGCGGCGATGTCGAGCAACTGATCGCCAACGAAGCTTACAAACCCTTCTACATGCACCGCGCCGGCCACTGGCTGGGCATGGACGTGCACGATGTCGGCGACTACAAGGTCGGCGGGCAGTGGCGCGTGCTCGAGCCGGGCATGGCCATGACCGTCGAGCCGGGCATCTATATCGCCCCGGACAACGACAAGGTGGCGAAGAAGTGGCGCGGTATCGGCGTGCGCATCGAGGACGACGTGGTGGTGACCAAGACCGGCTGCGAGATTCTCACCACTGGTGTGCCCAAGTCGGTCGCCGAGATCGAGGCACTGATGGCTGCCGCGCGCAGCGAGGCGGCCTGAGGCCATGACCCAGGTGAACCTGGCGATTATCGGTGGCGGCCTGGTAGGCGCCAGTCTGGCCCTGGCCCTGCAGGAAACGGCGCGCCAGCGTGGCTGGCGCATCGCTCTGATCGAGCCCTTCGCCCCCGGCGATGCCTATCAGCCCAGCTATGACGCCCGCTCCACCGCGCTCTCCTACGGCAGCCGGCTGATCTACGAACGCCTCGAGCTGTGGCAGGCCATCGCCCAGCGTGCCGAGCCGATCCGGCAGATCCATGTTTCCGACCGTGGCCGTTTCGGCGCCACCCGCCTGCAGGCCATCGAAGAAGGCGTGCCGGCCCTGGGTTACGTGGTGGAGAACGCCTGGATCGGTCATTGCTTGTGGCAGGCCCTCGATCCGGAAATCGTCCAGTGGCACTGCCCGGCCGAGGTCAGCGCCTTGCAGCAGATCGAAGCCGGTTACCGCCTGCGCCTGAACGATGGCAGCACGCTGGATTGCCAACTGGCGGTGCTGGCCGATGGCGGTCGCTCCGGCTTGCGCGAACAGCTTGGTATTGCTGTAAGTCAGACGCCTTATGGGCAGAGCGCGATCATTGCCAACGTCAGCCCGCTGGAGGCTCATCGCGGCCAGGCCTTCGAGCGTTTCACCGACGACGGGCCGATGGCCATGTTGCCGCTGGACGGCAACCGTTGCGCCCTGGTCTGGACACGCGCCAGCAGCGATGCCGAGCGACTGATGGCCCTGAGCGAGCGCGCTTTCCTCGACGAGCTGCAACAGGCCTTCGGCTATCGCCTCGGCGCGCTGCGCCAGGTTGGCCAGCGCCATCTTTATCCCTTGTCACTGGTGGAAGCCCGCGAACAGGTGCGGCCAAACCTGGTGGTGCTGGGCAATGCGGCGCACAGTCTGCACCCCATCGCGGGGCAAGGTTACAACCTGTCGCTGCGCGACACCCTGGCGCTGGCCGAGGTGCTGCAGGACGGCGACGCGCCCCTGGGGGATTTCGCCACCCTGCAGCGCTACCTGCAGCGCCAGCAGATGGATCAGCAGCTCACGGTTGGCTTCTCCGACCGGGTGACGCGCCTGTTCAGTACCAACCAACCGCTGCTGGCTGCCGGGCGTAACCTCGGCCTGCTGGGGCTGGATCTGCTGCCACCGGCCAAGCGCTGGTTCGCCCGCCAGGCCATGGGCATGGGAACCCGCAGTCTGTGAGCAATTCCGTAGAGTGTCGCGGGGCTGCCTGGGCTGTGCGCACCAGTCGGAAGCCATGGTGCGCACGGCGCACCCTAGGGTTTAAGGAGTGATATGCGCGCGGATCTGATCATCGTCGGTGCCGGAATGGTCGGCAGTACCCTGGCCCTGGCGCTGGAACACAGCGGCCTGGACATCCTCATCGTCGATGGCAGCCCGCTGAGCGTGGCGCCGTTCGCCGCCGAGGCACCCTTCGAGCCACGGGTCAGCGCCCTGTCGGTGGCCAGCCAGCGCATCATCGAGCGCCTTGGCGCCTGGCAGGGTATCGCCAGCCGGCGCGCCTGCCCCTACGGCGAAATGCGCGTCTGGGATGGCTCTGGCACTGGCAGCATCCACTTCGCCGCCGCCAGTGTGCATGCCGAGACGCTTGGCCATATCGTCGAGAACCGCGTGGTGCAGGATGCCCTGCTCGAACGCCTGCATGACAGCCAGATCGGCCTGTTGCCCGGTGCCCGCCTGGAGCAGTTGCGCCACAGTGGCGACGATTGGCTGCTGACCCTTACCGACGGTCGCCAGTTGCGCACGCCCTTGCTGGTGGCTGCCGATGGCGCCAACTCGGCGGTACGCCGTCTGGCCGGTTGCGCCACCCGCGAGTGGGATTATCTGCACCACGCCATCGTCACCAGCGTGCGCTGCGAGCGCCCGCACCAGGCCACCGCCTGGCAGCGTTTCACCGACGACGGCCCGCTGGCCTTCCTGCCGCTGGCCGGGCCGGCTGGTGAGCACTGGTGCTCGATCGTCTGGTCGACCATTCCTGCCGAGGCCGAGCGCCTGATGGCGTTGGGCGAAGAGGATTTCTGCCGGGAACTGACCCGCGCCTTCGAGGCGCGTCTGGGGCGTGTGCTGCAGGCCGATCCGCGTCTGTGCATCCCGCTGCGTCAGCGTCATGCCAAGCGTTACGTCGAGCCAGGCCTGGCGCTGATCGGCGATGCCGCGCACACCATCCACCCGCTGGCGGGGCAGGGGGTCAACCTGGGCTTTCTCGACGCCGCCGTGCTGGCCGAGGTATTGCTGCACGCTGCTGTGCGTGGCGAGAACCTGGCCGACGAGCGCGTGCTGAGCCGCTACGAACGCCGGCGCATGCCGCACAACCTGGCAATGATGGCGGCGATGGAAGGCTTCGAGCGGCTGTTCCAGGCCGATCCATTGCCATTGCGTCTGCTGCGTAATATCGGCCTGGATCTGGTCGATGGCCAGGCCGAGGCCAAGGCGCTGTTCGTGCGTCAGGCGCTGGGGCTGTCGGGTGATCTGCCGGAGTTGGCGCGGGCCTGAGCTGGCCTGGTAAATGGTTTCTGGTGGAGTTTCGAGAAAGTCCTTCTTGATACCTGGCAAGTTTGTATGTTGGTTTTCGGTTGTTTCGGTGTTCAAGCTGCTTATCGGTGTTTATCTGTTAGCCCTTGTTTCGCCCCCCGGCGACCTTCTTTTGTCAAACGCCACAAAAGAAGGCAAAAAGGCTTGGCCCCGCCATCCGGCCCCGGCTGCGCCGGGGTTCGTTCGCTCCATCGCTGCTCCGAGGGCCCGCCGCGAAGGGCCATCCCTGGCCAGTCGCGGCTCTCGCGGCATCCATGCCGCTCAACCCTCTACGCAACGATTCCACTCACCCTCCTGAAGGGGCCATTCGCGCGCCTGAACGAACCGGTATTCCAAAGTATGCTCGGCGTGTTCTGATAACAGTGGAACCACGACGTGGCCGTCGGGTTAAACCAATAGTTTCATTCGCGCGTACCGGGACGCCGGCCGCTCGGAAGCAATACGCCGTTGGGAGTACGGGACGTGGGTTGTGGTGCCGAACTCGGCATGGCCCGGCGGACTGTTCGCTGGCGCTACGAGCGGTCGGCGCCCCGATCCGCCCTACGGCTGACCGATGTTCAAGCACTCTGCGCTACTTCTGGGTTACCTCGGGTTCAGGCGCGTGCAGAGCCCGCCCAGGAGGGCGAATGGAATCGTCGTGGAAGAGGTTGAGCGACATGGATGTCGCGAGAGCCACGATGGGCCATGGATGGCCCATCGTGGCGGGCCTCTGGAGCGGCGATGGAGTGAGCGAACCCTCGCGCAGCGAGGGCCGGATGACAGGGCGGAGGTTTTGGTTACTTTGCCCGCAAAGTGACTCGCCCGAGAGGGCGAAACCAAAACATCAGCCAAAACGCGGCAATTCGGAACGGGCACGAGAACAACCAACAAAACAACACAAACCCGCCAGTCCAGTATCAACCCAGCATTCCCCCTGAAAATACGAAGAACCTTGTAAATGCCTTGTAACAACTGGCCATCATTGCACGCTGTGTTTCATTGAGAAGCTAAATGCCATTCACTAGTATTCAGCCACTTTCACGACGATAGAGGCTGGTTCCATGAAGGCTCGCAACGCGCTCTTTGCCGCATTCACCCTCAGCACCCTGGCGACTGCCGTGCAGGCCGCCGATGAGGTGGTGGTCTACTCCGCCCGTATCGATGAGCTGATCAAGCCGGTATTCGATGCCTATACCGAGAAGACCGGGGTCGAGGTGAAGTTCATTACCGACAAGGAAGCCCCGCTGATCGCCCGTCTCAAGGCCGAGGGCGCCAACACCCCGGCTGACCTGCTGATCACCGTCGATGCCGGCAACCTCTGGCAGGCCGAGCAGGCCGGTGTGTTGCAGCCGACCAAATCCGCAGTGATCGACGCCAACATCCCAGCCCAGTACCGCTCCAGCACCGATAGCTGGACGGGCCTGTCGCTGCGTGCGCGCACCATCTTCTACTCCACCGAGCGGGTCAAACCGGAGGAGCTGTCCACCTACGAAGCGCTGGCCGACAAGAACTGGGAAGGCCGCCTGTGCCTGCGCACCAGCAAGAAGGTCTACAACCAGTCGCTGACCGCTACCCTAATCGAGGCCCACGGGGCCAAGCAGACCGAGGAAATCATCAAGGGCTGGGTCAACAACCTGGCCACCGACGTGTTCGCCGATGACACCGCCCTGCTGCAGGCCATCGATGCCGGCCAGTGCGACGTGGGCATCACCAACACCTATTACTACGGTCGTCTGCACAAGCAGAACCCGGATCTGAAAGTGAAGCCGTTCTGGCCGAACCAGGATGGCCGTGGCGTGCACGTCAACCTGGCGGGGGCCGGGGTGACCAAGCATGCGCCGCATGCCGAGCAGGCGAAGAAGCTGTTGGAGTGGATGACCACTCCGGAAGCGCAGACCATCTTCGCCGGCGTCAACCAGGAATACCCGGCCAACCCGGCGGTCGAGCCGTCCGCTGAGGTCGCTTCCTGGGGCACCTTCAAGGCCGACACCGTGGCCACCGAAGTGGCCGGCAAGCGCCAGGCCGAGGCGACCATGCTGATGGATCGTGCTGGATGGCAGTGAGGCAGCTACAAGCTGCAAGCGACAAGCTTCAAGTAAGAGCAAAAGCGCTGTGTAGCAGTTGATCAGCTTCGGTAGCCCGTCTGCACACTGACTTAGCTTGCAGCTTGTAGGGGGCGGCCATCCGTCTTGCAGCTTGCAGCTTGCAGCCTTCGGCTGTTTTACTTCGACGCCCCGCCTGGTCGGGGCGTTGTCTTTTCTGTGTTCTAGGAGTCCGCGTGCCGCATCCTGTTCAGCGTCGCTGGTATCCCGTCGTCCTTGCCGCCGTTGCCCTGCTGTTGATGCCGTTGTCCGTGCTGCTGCTCAGTTGGCAAGACGTGGACACGCAGATCTGGGCGCACCTGTGGCAGACGCAGATGACGCGGCTGATCGGCAATACCCTGACCCTGGTACTGGGTGTCGGCGTTGGGGTGACCCTGCTTGGTGTCAGCCTGGCCTGGCTCACCAGCCTCTGCGAGTTTCCCGGTCGACGCTGGCTGGACTGGGCGTTGATGCTGCCCTTCGCCATCCCCGCCTATGTGTTGGCCTTCGTCTTCGTTGGCCTGCTGGATTTTGCCGGCCCGGTGCAGACATTGCTGCGTGAATGGTTCGGCAGCGGTGTGCGCCTACCCAGGGTGCGTTCCACCGGCGGGGTGATCATCGTCCTGGTGCTGGTGTTCTACCCCTACGTCTACCTGCTCGCACGCACTGCCTTTCTGGCTCAGGGCAAGGGCTTGATGGAGGCGGCGCGGGTGCTCGGGCAGACCCCCTGGCAAGCCTTCTGGCGCGTTGCCTTGCCGATGGCACGGCCGGCCATCGGCGCCGGCCTGGCACTGGCGCTGATGGAGACGCTGGCTGACTTCGGCGCGGTGTCGATCTTCAACTTCGATACCTTCACCACCGCCATCTACAAGACCTGGTACAGCTTCTACAGCCTGACCAGCGCCACCCAGCTCGCCAGTTTGTTGCTGCTGGCCGTGGCCCTGGTGCTCTATGGCGAGCGGCGTGCCCGTGGCGCTGCGCGCCCAGCCAACGAGCGTGCGCGTGGCCAGGCGCTGTATCACCTGCGAGGCTGGAAGGCCGTGGCGGCCAGCGCCTGGTGCGGCCTGGTGTTCGCCTGTGGCTTCGTCATCCCCATGCTGCAGTTGCTGGTCTGGTTCTGGCAGCGTGGTCGCTTCGACCTCGATGAGCGTTACGCCGGGCTGATCCTGCATACGCTCTACCTGGGCGGCATGGCGGCGCTGATCACGGTGAGCGTGGCGCTGCTGCTGGCCTTCGCCCGGCGCCAGGCGCCGACGCGCGTGGTGCGCGCTGGCGTGGCCTTCGCCAATCTCGGTTACGCCTTGCCCGGATCGGTGCTGGCGGTGGCGATCATGCTGGCGTTCAGCTTCCTCGACCGCGAACTGGTGATCCCGCTGACCGGCGCGCTCGGAGGCGTCGGCAGGCCGTTGCTGCTGGGCAGCCTGGCGGCGCTGCTGCTGGCCTACCTGATCCGCTTCCTGGCCGTGGCCTACGGGCCGCTGGAAACCAGCCTGGCGCGAATCCGTCCATCGCTACCGGAGGCCTCGCGCAGCCTGGGCGTCGGTGGCCTTGGCTTGTTCCTGCGGGTCTATCTGCCGTTGCTGCTGCCTGGCACCTTGTCGGCGGCGTTGCTGGTGTTCGTCGACGTGCTCAAGGAAATGCCGGCCACCCTGCTGATGCGCCCGTTCGGTTGGGACACCCTGGCCGTGCGGGTGTTCGAGATGACCAGCGAAGGCGAATGGGCGCGTGCCTCGCTGCCGGCGCTGACTCTGGTGGCGGTCGGCCTTTTGCCGGTGATCCTGCTGATCCGCCGCTCGGCACGGCGTTTCGGCTGAGGGCGGCGAAGCCAGCGGCAGGCTCGATGAAGCATCCCCGGATTACATCCGGGCCAAGACTGCGGGGACGACCTTTGGTCGGGTGACCCCTGCCAACCTTGCGGCTACAATGCGCGCCATTCGCGAGCCGGCCCACCCGGCATGATTCATCTAGAAGCGTATCCGACGACTGCATGGATGCAGGAGGTAGAGCGAAGCAGGATGCTCGAGCCGAGGTCGCCAGTGCAAGGCGCAGCCAGGCGAAAAAGCGCAGTGTGCTTTTGCACATGAGCATTTTCAGCCTGGCTGTAACGCAGCAGTGGCAACGCAGGTAGCTTCTAGAGGGTCTGAATCGCTTCGCCAAGCCCGGAAGGAGATAACCCATGGGACAGCGTACACCCCTCTATGACCTGCACCTGGCGCTGGGCGCCAAGATGGTGGATTTCGGTGGCTGGGACATGCCACTGCACTACGGTTCGCAGGTAGAGGAGCATCATCAGGTACGCCGCGAGTGCGGCGTATTCGACGTTTCCCACATGTGCGTGGTGGATGTCACCGGCAGCCAGGCGCAGGCCTATCTGCAGCGCCTGCTGGCCAATGACGTGGCGCGTCTGCAGAGCCCCGGCAAAGCGCTGTACAGTGCCATGCTCAACGAGCGTGGCGGGGTGATCGACGATCTGATCGTCTACCTCACCAGTGCTTCTGCCCAGGAGCAGAGCTACCGCCTGGTGATCAACGCCGGCACCCGCGACAAGGATCTTGCCTGGATGCACGCTCAGGCCGGCGACTTCGCCGTGGAGCTGCGTGAGCGCCGCGACCTTTCGATACTGGCCATTCAAGGCCCCAAGGCGCGTGCTCGTGTCGCCGAGCTGGTGACCCAGGCTCGCGCCGCGCTGATCCACGAACTCAAGCCGTTCCAGGGGCTGCCCGAGGGCGATTGGTTCATTGCCCGCACCGGCTACACCGGCGAGGATGGTCTGGAGATCATCCTGCCCAATGCCGAGGTGGTGGCCTTTCTCAACGAACTGGTGGGCGCCGGTATCTCGCCCATCGGCCTCGGTGCGCGTGACACCCTGCGCCTGGAGGCCGGGTTGAATCTCTATGGCCAGGACATGGACGAGAACGTCTCGCCCTTGGCGGCCAACATGGCCTGGACCATCGCCTGGGAGCCTGCCGAGCGTGACTTCATCGGCCGCACTACGCTCGAAGCGCAACGTGCTGCCAGTTGCCCGAGCAAGCTGGTCGGCCTGGTGCTGGAGGAGCGCGGTGTGCTGCGTGCCCATCAGGTGGTGCGGGTGCCCGAGGTGGGCGATGGCGAGATCACCAGCGGCAGCTTCTCGCCGACCTTGAACAAGTCCATCGCCCTGGCCCGCGTGCCAGTGGGCACCGGCGAGCGTGCCGAGGTGGAAATCCGTGGCAAGTGGTACCCCGTGCGGGTGGTGCAACCGAGTTTCGTGCGTAACGGCAAGACGCTGATTTGATCCCTGGGCCGTGATCCGGGCTTTCGCCTGCGTCACGGCCTGCTAAATTGTCCTGACGGCCTGCATGCCGTCATCGCTTAGAGGAATGACACATGAGCAATATCCCCGCCGATCTGCGTTATGCCGCCAGCCATGAGTGGGCCCGCCTGGAGGCCGATGGCAGCGTGACCGTGGGCATCTCCGACCACGCCCAGGAAGCGCTAGGCGACGTGGTATTCATCGAGCTGCCGGAAGTCGGCAAGCAACTGGCCGCTGGCCAGGAGGCCGGCGTGGTGGAGTCGGTCAAGGCTGCATCCGACATCTATGCGCCGGTCGGTGGCGAAGTCATCGCCATCAACGAAACCCTGGCCGACAGCCCGGAAAGCGTCAACAGCGATCCTTACGGGAGCTGGTTCTTCAAGCTCAAGCCGAGCGATGCCAGCGAGCTGGACAAGCTGCTCGATGCCGCCGCCTATCAGGCCGCCGCTGACGCCGACGCCTGATTGGCGTGGCCCGACGAGAAACCCGCTACGGCGGGTTTTTTCGTTTTCGGCACTCCTGCAGGGAGATGCCTTGCATCCCGGGTGCCTGGGTTGATCAGGCGACCCAGGCCGAGGTTGCGCAGCGCCAGATGCAGGGAACGAGCGTTCAGTGGCGGTAGGAGCGAGCTCTGCTCGCGAAGCTCTTGCCGTTTGCCATGGTTCGCGAGCAGAGCTCGCTCCTACATGAAGATGAAGCCTTTGCGCCTGGAGCCCTCTCCAGTCGAGTAGCCGAATGCAATCCGGGCAGGCTTGCATACGGGCTACGGCTGACCGCTGGTCGCCTGGGCTATCACTTTTCATGAATACAATATATATAAATACATATTGTTTTGACTGAAGGTAACTTATGGCCGATCCGATCGATATCCAGCAACTGCGCGCCAATGCCGATGCCGCCGGGCAGTTGCTCAAGGCACTGGCCAATCAGGATCGCCTGTTGCTGCTCTGCCAGCTCTCCCAGGGCGAGCGCAACGTCAGCGAGCTGGAAGCGCTGCTGGGTATCCAGCAGCCCACCTTGTCCCAGCAACTGGCGGTGCTGCGACGTGAGGGGCTGGTGGCGACCCGTCGCGATGGCAAGCAGATCTTCTATCGCATCAGCAGCCCGGCGGCACTGGCGGTGATCGAAACGCTCTACCGCCTGTTCTGCGAGGGGCAATCATGAATATCGATTGGGCCAGCTTCACGCCCTGGAGCGCACTGGCTGGCGGAGCCCTGATCGGCCTGGCGGCTGCAGTGTTCGCTCTGGCCAATGGTCGTATCGCCGGTATCAGCGGCCTGCTCGGCAGCCTGTTGCAGCGTGGTGGCGAGGGGCGCGGCGAGAAGGCGGCCTTTCTTCTCGGCCTGCTGCTGGCACCCGTGCTCTGGGGGCTGTTCGCGGCCTTGCCGGAGATTCATTTCGACAGCGGCAGTCTGGGGCTGATCGGCGCCGGCCTGCTGGTGGGCATCGGCACTCGTTATGGCTCGGGCTGCACCAGTGGTCATGGCGTCTGCGGTATTTCCCGTCTGTCGCCGCGCTCGCTGGTGGCCACTCTGTGCTTCATGGGCACGGGCTTCGCCACGGTCTTTGTCCTGCGTCATCTTCTGGGGGCCTGAACGTGGTCAGACTCAGTGCATTCGTTTGCGGTCTGCTGTTCGGCTTGGGCCTGTTGCTGGCGGGCATGGCCGATCCGCGCAAGGTACTGGCCTTTCTCGATCTGGGCGGCGCCTGGGATCCGTCCCTGGCATTGGTGATGGCGGGCGCCATAGGCATGGCGGCATTGCCGCTGAACCTGGCCCGGCGCCGGAGCCAGGCACTGCTGGGCGGCGCCATGCAATTGCCGACGCGACGTGATCTGGATGCCCGCCTGATCGGCGGCAGCCTGTTGTTCGGCGTCGGCTGGGGTATCGCCGGTATCTGCCCGGGGCCGGCCGTGGCCATCCTGCTGACCGGGCACTGGCAAGCGCTGCTGTTCGTCGCGGCGATGCTGGCCGGCATGCTGATCTTTACCGCGCTGGAGGGCCGGCGCGGGCGTTGACCTCGCAGGCCGTTGAAAAACGTAGGCGAGGCAGCCAGTGCAAGGCAAAAACAGGCGAAAAAGCGCAGTTTACGAGTTGTAAATGAGCATTTTGATCGGACTCGCGCACGAGCCTGTTTTTAACGCAGCAATGGCAACGTAGGTAGTTTTTCAATAGCCTGCTGGAGAGACTTGATGAATGCCAATGTGGGAACCCTGGATCGCAGCCTGCGCATCGCCGTGGGCCTGATACTGATTGCGCTGAGTCTGGCCGGCGTCATCGGCCTGTGGGGCTGGATCGGTGTGGTGCCGCTGGCCACCGGCATCCTGCGCTACTGCCCGATTTACCCGCTGCTGGGTATCAATACCTGCAAGATGAAATGACACCCGCCTGCTAAGCGACAATGCCCGGCGGGTGCCGGGCGTTGTCAGGGCTTGCCTGCGCCTGAGGGAGGCGCTTCAGCGACGTGCTTTCGCAGGGCTCAGGCCTTTTGCGGCGCCGGTTGCTGCTGGGTGATGCAGTGGATATTGCCGCCGCCGAGGAGGATCTCGCGGCCCGGTACCATCACCACGCGGTGCTCGGGGAAGATGCGTTCGAGGATGGCGCGGGCTTCTTCATCCTTGGGGTCGTCGAAGCTGGGCGCGACGATGCCGCCGTTGACGATGAGGAAGTTGACGTAGGAGCCGGCCAGGCGAACGTCCGGGCTGCGCTCCTGGCTGCCGTCGGCCATGTCGACGCCGGCGCATTCCTCGGCGGTGGCATGCAGCGGGCCGGGAATCGGCATCTTGTGCACGATCAATTGGCGGCCCTTGGCATCACGGGTGTTTTCCAGCACGCCCATGGCGGCCTGGCAGCGCGGGTAGTTGGGGTCGTTCTCGTCGTCCGTCCAGGCCAGCAGCACCTCACCCGGGCGCACGTAGCAGCAGAAGTTATCGACGTGGCCATCGGTCTCGTCGTTGAACAGGCCGTGCGGCAGCCAGATCACCGTATCGATGGCCAGATGCTCGCGCAGCACCTGCTCGATCTCTTCGCGTGACAGGTGCGGGTTGCGGTTCTGGTTCAGCAGGCACTCTTCGGTGGTGATCAGGGTGCCTTCACCATCGACATGGATCGAGCCGCCCTCGAGCACGAAACCCTCGGTACGGTAGCGCTTGCAGCCTTCGATCTCGAGGATCTTGCGGGCCACCTGATCGTCGCGCTGCCAGGGCCAGTAGAGGCCGCCGTCGAAGCCGCCCCAGGCATTGAACGCCCAGTCCACGCCACGCACTTCGCCGCTGTCATTGATCACGAAGGTGGGGCCGGTGTCGCGCACCCAGGCGTCGTCGGTGGTGATTTCCACCACGCGGATATTGCTCATGTCCAGGCGCGCACGGGCATTCTCGTACTGCGCAGCGCTGACGCACAGGGTCACCGGCTCGAACTGGGCGATGGCCCGGGCGACGGCGGCGTAGGCAGCCTGCGCCGGCTTGCCGCCATTGCGCCAGTTGTCCGGGCGTTCGGGCCAGACCATCCAGGTCTGGCTGTGCGGTGCCCACTCGGCGGGCATGTGGAAAGCATCGGCGCGAGGGGTGGTGCTCAGGGTGGTCATGGTTCACCTGTGGCCCGGATGCATACCGGGGAGTCGTGAGAAAAACGGGTTCACTCGGAGAGGCTTTCGCCGTCGAGCGTGGAAAGTGGCCAGTATAGGTTCGGCCGGCGGTCGCGGAATACACCCCAGGCGGTGCGGGTCTTCTCCAGGGCAGTGAGGTCGAAGCTGTGCACCAGGATGCCTTCCTCGCTCTGGTTCAGTTCCTTGACCTTGGCACCGTACTGGTCGGCGATGAACGAGCTGCCGTAGAAGGTGATGTCGTAGCCATCCTGTTCCTCGCGGCCGATGCGGTTGCTGGCCACCAGCGGCATCAGGTTGGCGCCGGCATGGCCCTGTTGCACGCGCTGCCAGTGCTCGCGCGAGTCGATGCCGGCATCGTGCGGTTCGCTGCCGATGGCGGTGGGGTAGAAGAGGATTTCCGCGCCCATCAGCGCCATGCTGCGCGCGCATTCGGGGAACCACTGATCCCAGCAGATACCCACGCCGATACGGGCGTAGGCAGTGTCCCAGACCTTGAAGCCGGTATCACCGGGGTTGAAGTAGTACTTCTCGTGGTAGCCAGGGCCGTCCGGGATATGGCTTTTCCGATAAATCCCGAGGTTGCTGCCGTCGGCATCGATGATGGCGATGCTGTTGAAGCGGGCACGGCCGGCGCGCTCGAAGAAGCTGATCGGCAATACCACCTTCAACTCCGCCGCCACCTTGCTGAAGTGCGCGATGGCCGGGTTCTCGTCCACAGTGGTCGCCAACTGGGTGTAGTCGGCATTGGGCTTCTGGCAGAAGTAAGGGGTCTCGAACAGTTCCTGAATCAGGATGATCTGCGCGCCCTGAGCGGCCGCCTGGCGCACCAGCTTCTCGGCGTTGGCGATATTGGCGGCGCTATCCCAGGAGCAGGCCATCTGGGTTGCGGCAACGGTGACGATACGGGACATAAGGCACCTCTTGGTTCGTGTGCAGGCCTGCGGCGAGGCATGCATGGGGGCCATGACAGCTTCGAGCATGGCGGAATGCTCGATTTATATTCGATAAAAATCGATTAATAAAGGGTTTTTAGCGTCATATATAAAAATATTTCCGATTTTTGTCGAATAAATATCTGGTTCACGTACCCGGCATACGGGTTTCAGGGGCGAAGCGAGAGCGCTTAGGGTCGCGAACGAATGCGTTTGCGACCAAGTTGCCTGCAGGCGGATTCATCCGCGAACGGGGCTGGCACCGAGCCTGTGGACCTGGCAAATGCCTTCGCCGGTCAAACGGCTGGCTCAGTCCAGCGGAGCGGGGCGCTTGGGCAGGGCGGCGGGCAGATACAGGCCGAGGTAGGCATCGAACACGCGCATGCCCTCTTCGGCCAGGCGTGGGGTGATGCTGCCGTGCAGTTGCACGGAGCGGGCATAGACGCGATCGCCCAGGGACATGGCCAGGTTGAAGACGTCGATATCCTCCGGCAATTGCGGCAGGGGAAAGTGGCGGTCGAACAGCGCGCGCATCAGCCGGCCCAGCTCCTGGTCGTACTGGTGATCGGCCTGGGTCACTTCGGCCAGACCATGTTGCGCCAGGATCAGTTGCCGGGCAGCGGCGTCAGCGCCGTAGATGGCCAGCATGCGCTGTTCCACCAGGCGTGAGAGGTCGTGCCAGGTGCGCAGGGCGGCATGCTCGACCGGCTCCTGCAGGCTGGCGCGAAAGGCCGCGTGTACGTCACTGGTCAGGCCTTCGAGCAGGGCCGGTACGCTGGCAAAGAAATGGTAGATCGAGGAGGGGGGGATGCCGGCGCGTTCGGCCACCGAGTAGATCGACAGGTTGGCCATGCCCTGTTCGGCCAGCAGTTCACGCGCGGCGGCGAGGATCTGGGCGATCCTCGCCTGGCTGCTGGCGCGTGGCTTGCGCGGGCTGGCAGTACGCGACATGGCGAAGCTCCTCTGGGTGTGAGGCGCTATTGGACGTCAGGCGCTGGCGGCGAGGCAAGCCTCGCCTGCCGCTCAGGCTCCGTCACGGAAGTACTGCCAGACCTGCTCGCGCACCTCGGCTTGCTTCTGCGGCAGCACATCCAGCGGGAACAGGCGGCGTTTGGTGTCCTGATCCGGATACAGGCCTGGCTGTTTCTGCAGGGTGCTATCGAGGAACTGCGCCGAGTCGGCATTGCCATTGGGGTAGAGGGTTTCGGCAGTGATCCGGGCGATCACCTGGGGTTGCATCAGGTAGTCGATGAAGCGGTGGGCCAGCTCCGGTTGGCTGGCAGTGGCGGGAATCACCAGGTTGTCGATGAACAGCACCGAACCTTCTTCAGGCACCACGAAACGCACCGGCTGACCGGCCTGGGCCGCGGCCAGGGCATCGCCGATCCAGGCCATGGCCAGGCACAGCTTGCCCTGGGCCAGGTCGTCGATGTAGCGCTCGCTGTCGACGTAGCGCAGGTTGGGGCGCAGGCCGTCGAGCACCTTGCCGGCACGCTGGATGCGGCTCGGCGAGCTGCGTGCAAGGCTGCGTCCCTGGTAATTGAGCAGTATCGACAACGCCTCGTCGGGTGCATCCAGCACACTGATGCCACAACTGGCCAGGCGCGCGCTCTGCTGTGCATTGAACAGCAGGCTCCAGCTATCCGGCAGCGGGCCGCCATAGGCCGCCTCGGCCTTGGGCGTGTTGATCGCCAGGCCCACGGCGCCCCAGAGGTAGGGCACGGCATGGCGGTTCTGCGGGTCGACGGCGGCCAGCTTGCTCAGCAACTGTTTGTCCAGATGGCTGGCATTGGGCAGTTGGCTGTAGTCCAGCGGGCGAATGCGAGCGGAGGCGATCAGCGCGGGCAACTGATTGTGCGAAGGCACGGCGATGTCGATGGCCTCGCCGCTGTCGAGCGTCTTGTTCAGCTCCTCGGCACTGGTGAAGGTGTGGTACTCGACTGTGATGCCGGTGTCGCGGGTGAAATCTTCCAGTACCTGCGGGGCGATATAGTCGTTCCAGTTGTAGACCCTGATGCTGTCGGCGGCCTCGGCCAGCCATGGCGTCAGGCCAAGCAGGATGGCGGCAAGCGTACGATGCATATGAAGCTCCCTGAAGGATGAAGGCAACAGTATCCGCAGCCAGGGCTGGCGGAGGTTGATTCACGTCAGCGCTGCGACCAGGTGCTGGCGCATTCAGGCAAGAAGAAGCCGGCGCTGTGGCCGGCTTTCTCGGGGGATTACACCGTGTGCAGGTACCAGTTGTACTCGAGGTCGGAGATGGTGGTCTCGAACTCCTGCAACTCGGCTTCCTTGCACGCGACGAAGATGTCGATGTACTTCGGATCGATGTATTTGTTCAGCACTTCACTGTCGTCCAACTGGCGCAGGGCATCGCGCAGGTTGTTCGGCAGGCTGGGTTCGAGCTGTTCGTAGGCGTTGCCTTCCACCGGCTCACCGGGCTCGATCTGATTGGTCAGGCCGTGGTGAATGCCGGCGAGGATTGAGGCCAGCATCAGGTAGGGGTTGGCATCGGCGCCCGCCACGCGGTGCTCGATGCGCACGGCATCGGGGCTGCCGGTGGGCACGCGAACGGCCACGGTGCGATTGTCCAGTGCCCAGCTCGGTGCGTTGGGCACGTAGAAGTTGGCACCGAAGCGGCGGTAGGAGTTGACGTTGGGGCAGAGGAAGGCCATCGACGAGGCCAGGGTGTCAAGGATGCCGCCGACGGCATGGCGCAGCGAGCTGTTCTGCAGCGGGTCTTCGGAGGCGAAGATGTTCTGCCCGGTCTTCTTGTCCAGCAGCGAGATGTGCACGTGCAGGCCATTGCCTGCCTGCCCTGGGTAGGGCTTGGCCATGAAGGTGGAATCCATCTCATGGTCGTAGGCGATGTTCTTGATCAGGCGCTTGAGCAGCAGGGCGTAGTCGCAGGCCTTGATGGCATCCTCGACGTGATGAAGGTTGACCTCGAACTGCGCCGGGGCACTTTCCTTGACGATGGCGTCGGCTGGTAGATCCTGTTCCTTGGCGGCTTCGAGCATGTCCTGCAGGCAGTCGACGTATTCGTCGAGATCGTCGATCAGGTACACCTGAGTGGATTGCGGGCGCTTGCCGGAAATGGGCGAGCGTGGCGGCTGCGGACGGCCGTTCACGTTCTCCTGGTCGATCAGGTAGAACTCCAGCTCGAAGGCTGCACAGATACGCAGGCCCAGTTCGTCGAACTTCTGCACCACCTGGCGCAATACCTCGCGCGGGTCGGCGAAGAAAGGCGTGCCGTCCAGCTCGTGCATGGTCATCAGCAGTTGTGCGGTGGGGCGCTTCTGCCAGGGCTCGTTGCACAGGGTATTGGGGATGGGGAAGCAGATACGGTCGGCGTCGCCGATGTCCAGGCCGAGGCCGGTGCTTTCGACGGTGGAACCGTTGATGTCCAGAGCAAAGAGCGAGGCGGGCAGGTTGATGCCTTTCTCGTACACCTTGTGCAGGGCATTACGGTCGATGCGCTTGCCGCGCACCACACCGTTCATATCTGCAATAAGAAGGTCGACGAACTGGACCTCGGGATGTTCCTTGAGGAACGCGTTCGCTTCGTTAAGCTGAACGGCACGCGGGGGTACCGACATGATGCAACACCTTTTTGTTAAATATATCAATCATGCGACTGCATGGGTGTGAGTCAATCCGAAACGCACATTGCTGTCAAGCAGGCGCCATAGTGCCCTCAAGTGGGGCATTGCGGCCATTTTTGGGGCGTTTCAGGGCGTTGCAGGTGGGCTCCAGCCTTAGCCGTTCGCGGTGCTCAATGGGGTGTGTTCGATTTTTTACAGACCTATTGTGTAAAAAAATGAACAAGGCTAAGCTCCGGTCAAACCCACTAACAGCAATAACACGGGTGTCTCATGTCTCGCTTGCCGATCATCGGCTTCAGCGCTCGTTCCAGGGGCTTGGCTTCGGTCTCCAGGGGAATACCAGTCGAGCGCGCTGCGATCTTGTGCCAATGGCCTGTCGATGCGCCATCCGGCTTCTGCTTAACCCTTTCTCCTGCTGGCGTCACCCGTTTCTGCCTGGATGTTCAAGATAGTGCGTCGAGTTCGCCTCTGTCGGCCTCCGCTGCTGGCGCATCTTGTGCAGTGCTCCAGGCCCGCGTCGCCGTGCCGCATGTGGGAGTGATTGCAGCAAAAGCGTCGTGCTCGGAGTGCACTATCTTTCATCGCTAGCAGTTAGCATCTTGAGTTTGCCGTGCTCTTCCAGGCCTTTGGTGAGGCTTGCAGGGGGAGGACGGAGCAACGCTGAAACGGCTATAACTCCAGCCGGTTCTACAACCCCGAGGTCTCTATGAGTACCAAGTTAGACCAGCTCACCAGCTGGCTGAAAGAACGCAAAATCACCGAAGTCGAATGCCTGATCAGTGACATGACCGGCATTGCCCGCGGCAAGATATCGCCGACCAACAAGTTCCTCGATGAAAAGGGCATGCGCCTGCCCGAAAGTGTGCTGCTGCAGACCGTGACCGGCGACTATGTCGAAGACGACATCTATTACGAGTTGCTGGACGAGGCGGACATCGACATGTTCTGCCGCCCCGACTCCGATGCCGTATTCCTCGTGCCCTGGGCTATCGAGCCCACCGCCATGGTGATCCACGACACCTTCGACAAGCAGGGCAACCCCATCGAACTGTCGCCGCGCAACATCCTCAAGCGCGTGCTGCAGATGTACGCCGACAAGGGCTGGAAGCCCATCGTCGCGCCGGAGATGGAGTTCTACCTGACCAAGCGCAACAGCGACCCGGACTTCCCCCTGGTGGCGCCCATGGGCCGCTCTGGTCGCCCGGAAGTAGGTCGGCAGTCATTCTCCATCGATGCCGCCAACGAATTCGACCCGCTGTTCGAGGACGTTTACGACTGGTGCGAACTGCAGCACCTGGATCTCGACACGCTGATCCACGAAGACGGCCCAGCGCAGATGGAGATCAACTTCCGCCATGGCGAGGCGCTGCACCTGGCCGACCAGATCACCGTGTTCAAGCGCACCATGCGTGAGGCGGCGCTCAAGCATGACGTGGCGGCCACCTTCATGGCCAAGCCGATCACCGACGAGCCGGGCAGTGCCATGCACATTCACCAGAGCGTGGTGGACATCAAGACCGGCAAGAGCCTGTTCTCCAACGAGGACGGCACCATGAGCGAACTGTTCCTGCACCACATCGGTGGCCTGCAGAAGTACATCCCCGAGCTGCTGCCGCTGTTCGCGCCCAACGTCAACTCGTTCCGCCGTTTCCTGCCCGATACCTCGGCGCCGGTGAACGTCGAATGGGGCGAAGAGAATCGTACCGTGGGCCTGCGCGTGCCGGAGGCCAGCCCGCAGAACCGCCGCGTGGAAAACCGCCTGGCGGGCGCCGACGCCAACCCCTATCTGGTGCTGGCGGCGTCGCTGCTGTGTGGCTACATCGGCATGGTCGAGGGCATCAATCCCAGCGCTCCGGTCAAGGGCCGTGGCTACGAACGCCGCAATCTGCGCCTGCCGCTGACCATCGAAGCGGCGCTGGAGCGCATGGAGGCGTGCAAGACCGCCGAGAAGTACCTCGGCGAGAAGTTCATGCGGGGCTACGTCGCGGTCAAGCGCGCCGAGCACGAGAACTTCAAGCGCGTGATCAGCTCCTGGGAGCGTGAGTTCCTGTTGCTGTCGGTGTAACGGCTACCGGCCGCGCCCAGCGCGGCCGCTACCACGAATTTCTGCGTGGCGCCGATGGCGCTGCGTGTCAGCAAGGTGTTGCTAATGAACAAGCAAGCGAACAACCCCAAGACCGCCCATTGGCAGGCCCTGAGCCAGGCCCACCACCTGGCGCCGTTCAGTGATTACAAGCAACTGGCCGAGAAGGGCCCGCGCATCATCACTGAGGCCAAGGGCGTGCACCTGTGGGACAGCGAGGGTCACAAGATCCTCGATGGCATGGCCGGGCTGTGGTGCGTGGCCGTCGGCTATGGCCGCGAGGAACTGGTCGAAGCTGCTGCGAAGCAGATGCTCCAATTGCCCTTCTACAACACCTTCTTCCAGACCGCCCACCCGCCGGTGCTGGAGCTAGCCCATGCCATCTCGCAACTGGCACCGGCGGGCATGAACCATGTGTTCTTCACCGGTTCGGGCTCGGAAGGCAACGACACCATGCTGCGCCTGGTGCGCCACTACTGGGCATGCAAGGGCCAGCCGAGCAAGAAGATCATCATCGGCCGTGACAACGGCTACCACGGCTCCACCGTGGCCGGTGCCAGCCTCGGCGGCATGAAGTTCATGCACGAGCAGGGCGACCTGCCGATCCCGGGCATCGCCCATATCCCGCAGCCGTACTGGTTCGGTGAAGGTGGCGACAAGTCGCCGGAAGAGTTCGGCATCTGGGCGGCTGACCAGTTGGAGCAGAAGATTCTCGAACTGGGCGTGGACAATGTGGCGGCTTTTATCGCCGAGCCGGTGCAGGGTGCCGGCGGCGTGATCATCCCGCCGGAGAGCTACTGGCCGCGCATCAAGGAAATCCTCGCCAAGTACGACATCCTGTTCGTCGCCGACGAGGTGATCTGCGGTTTCGGCCGTACCGGCGAGTGGTTCGGCAGCCAGTACTACGAGCTGAAACCCGACCTGATGACCATTGCCAAGGGCCTGACCAGTGGCTACGTGCCCATGGGTGGGCTGATCGTCAGCGACAAGGTGTTCGAGGTGGTCGAGGCGCACGGCGACTTCAACCACGGCTTCACCTATTCCGGCCACCCGGTGGCGGCGGCGGTGGGCCTGGAAAACCTGCGCATCCTCAAGGAAGAGGGCATCGTCGAACGGGTCAAGGCAGAAACGGCACCCTATTTGCAGCGTCGTCTGCGTGAGCTGGCCGATCACCCGCTGGTGGGTGAAGTGCGCGGCCTGGGCATGCTCGGTGCCATCGAACTGGTGCAGGACAAGGCCGCGCGCAAGCGTTATCCGGATGAAATGGCTGCCGGCATGGTGTGCCGTGGCCATTGCTTCGACAACGGTCTGATCATGCGCGCCGTGGGCGACACCATGATCATCGCCCCGCCGCTGGTGATCAGCTTTGCCGAGATTGACGAGCTGGTGGAAAAAGCACGCAAGTGTCTGGACCTGACCTTGGGTGACCTGTCGGTCTGAACGTCCGCAGTCACGGAAAGTTGTCAGCGGTGCCATGACCTTGCCAGACTGCGCCAGAGTGTGCGGGCCGGCCTGATTTGATCGGCTTGCGCGACCTCTGGATTACCGACACAACAACAGGAGCTGTACGCATGAAAACAATCGGCAAGACCCTTCTCGCGTTGTCCCTGAGCGCGACCCTGGCAGGCGTTGCCCAGGCTGAAGACAAAGTGCTGCATGTCTACAACTGGAGCGACTACATCGCCGAAGACACCCTGGCCAACTTCGAGAAGGAAACCGGCATCAAGGTCGTCTACGACGTTTTCGACAGCAACGAAGTGCTGGAAGCCAAGCTGCTTGCCGGCAGCTCCGGCTACGACATCGTGGTGCCGTCCAACCCCTTCCTGGCCAAGCAGATCAAGGCCGGCGTGTTCCAGAAGCTGGACAAGTCCAAGCTGCCCAACTGGTCGAACCTCGACAAGGATCTGCTCAAGGCGCTGGAGCCGAGCGATCCGGGCAACCAGTACTCGATCCCCTACATGTGGGGCACCATTGGCATCGGCTACAACGTCGAGAAGGTCAAGGCTGCGCTGGGTGACAACGCCCCGGTGGACTCCTGGGATCTGGTGTTCAAGCCGGAAAACATGGAGAAGCTGAAGTCCTGCGGCGTGTCCTTCCTCGATTCGCCGACCGAGATTCTGCCGGCCGCGCTGCACTACCTGGGCTATGCCCCGGACAGCAGCGACAAGGGTGAGCTGAAGAAGGCCGAAGAGCTGTTCATGAAGATTCGTCCGTCGGTGACCTACTTCCACAGCTCCAAGTACATCTCCGACCTGGCCAACGGCAACATCTGCGTCGCCATCGGCTACTCCGGCGACATCTACCAGGCCAAGGCGCGTGCCGAAGAGGCCAAGAACGGCGTTCAGGTCAAATACAACATCCCGAAAGAGGGCGCTGGTGCCTTCTTCGACATGCTCGCCGTGCCGGCCGATGCCAAGAACGTCGAGGCCGCTCACGTCTTCCTCAACTACCTGATGAAGCCGGAAGTGATGGCCAGCATCACCAACTACGTGCAGTTCCCCAACGGTAACGCTGCTGCCACGCCGCTGGTGGATGAAGCCCTGCGTACCGACCCGGGCGTGTACCCGAGCCCGGAAGTACTGAAGAAGATCTACACCTTCCCGGATCTGGCGCCTGCGGTGCAGCGCAACATGACCCGTAGCTGGACCAAGATCAAATCCGGTCGCTGATCGGACCTCGCGACACCTGGCGGCAAGCGCCGCCAGGTAGTCGCTGCTTCACGACGCGATTTCCTATAAAGTGCCGCGCTTTTTTGGCGGCGCAGCAACGCGAGGATGAAACTGTGCGAGTGACTCTGCCCAAGACCCTGATCGCCTTGGCTGCTGCCAGCCTGAGTGGCGCCGCGCTGGCCCAACAGACGGTGCATATCTACAACTGGAGCGACTACATCGGCGAGCAGACCTTGGCCGATTTCGAGGCCAAGACAGGCATCAAGCCGGTCTACGACGTGTTCGACTCCAATGAAACCCTCGAAGGCAAGCTGCTGGCCGGCAACACCGGCTATGACGTGGTGGTGCCTTCCAACCATTTCCTCGGCAAGCAGATCAAGGCTGGGGCCTTCCAGAAGCTCGACCGTAGCAAGCTGCCGAACTGGAACAACCTCGACCCGGCGCTGCTCAAGCAACTGGAGAAGAACGATCCCGGCAACCAGTACGCCGTGCCTTACCTTTGGGGCACCAACGGCATCGGCTACAACGTCGAGAAGGTCAAGGCCGTGCTGGGTGTCGACAAGATCGATTCCTGGGCCGTGCTGTTCGAGCCGGAGAACATCGAGAAGCTCAGCCAGTGTGGCGTCGCCTTCCTTGATTCAGGCGACGAGATGATCCCGGCCATGCTCAATTACCTCGGCCTGGATCCCAACAGCACCAAGCCGGAAGATTACGCCAAGGCCGAAGCCAAGCTCATGGCCGTGCGTCCCTACGTCACCTACTTCAACAGCTCCAAGTACATCAGCGATCTGGCCAACGGCAATATCTGCGTTGCGGCGGGTTTCTCCGGCGACGTGCTGCAGGCCGCCGACCGTGCCGAAGAGGCCGGCAAGGGCATCGATATCGCCTACGCCATTCCCAAGGAAGGCGCCAACCTCTGGTTCGACATGCTGGCCATCCCGGCCGACGCACCGAACGTCGAGCCGGCTCACGCTTTCATCAATTACCTCCTCGATCCCGAGGTGATCGCCCAGGTCAGCGACTACGTCGGTTATGCCAACCCCAATACCAAGGCAGCCGAGCTGATGGATCAGGACGTGCGCAACGACCCGTCTGTATACCCGCCACAAGCGGTACTGGACAAACTCTACGTGTCGGCCGAGTTGCCGCCGCGTGTGCAGCGTTTGATGACTCGCACCTGGACCAAGGTCAAGTCGGGTCAGTAACAGTTCCTGCCTGGCCGCAGGGGCCGGGCACAATCTTCCGGGAGTTTTCCAATAATGGCTGTCGCTTCCAGCGCCTACAAAAAAGCCCTCGAGGGAAGCCAGACACCGAAAGAGGTGCTGGTCAAGATCGATCGGGTAACCAAGAAATTCGACGAGACAGTGGCAGTCGACGATGTCTCCCTGACCATCCACAAGGGGGAGATCTTCGCCCTGCTTGGTGGTTCGGGCTCGGGCAAGTCCACCTTGCTGCGCATGCTCGCCGGCTTCGAGCGGCCCACCGAAGGGCGCATCATCCTCGATGGTGTGGACATCACTGACATGCCGCCCTACCAGCGGCCGATCAACATGATGTTCCAGTCCTACGCCCTGTTCCCGCACATGACCGTGGCGCAGAACATCGCCTTCGGCCTCAAGCAGGACGGTCTGCCCAAGGCCGAGATCGACGAGCGCGTGGCCGAGATGCTCAAGCTGGTGCACATGACCCAGTACGCCAAGCGCAAGCCGCACCAGCTCTCCGGCGGTCAGCGTCAGCGCGTGGCCCTGGCCCGCTCGCTGGCCAAGCGGCCCAAGCTGCTGCTACTCGACGAGCCCATGGGTGCGCTGGACAAGAAACTGCGCTCGCAGATGCAGCTCGAGCTGGTGGAGATCATCGAGCGTGTCGGCGTGACCTGCGTGATGGTCACCCACGACCAGGAAGAGGCCATGACCATGGCCCAGCGCATCGCCATCATGCACCTCGGCTGGATCGCCCAGACTGGCAGCCCGGTGGACGTCTACGAAAGCCCGGCCAACCGTCTGGTGTGCGAGTTCATCGGCAACGTCAACCTGTTCGACGGCGAGATCACCACCGATGACGCCGACCACGCCATCATCGCTTGCCCGCAACTGGACAAGCCCATCTACATCGGCCACGGCATCAGCACACGCGCCGAAGAGAAGCAGGTCACCTACGCCCTGCGCCCGGAAAAGCTGCTGATGGCCACCGAGCTGCCGGCCGATCATGAGCACCCGGAATACAACTGGAGCCGAGGTCACGTGCACGACATCGCCTACCTTGGCGGCCACTCGGTGTTCTACGTCAAACTCGACACCGGCCCGGTGGTGCAATGCTTCATCGCCAACGCCGAGCGCCGCGGCAAACGCCCCACCTGGGACGAGCCGGTGGTGGTGTACTGGGAAGACGACAGCGGCGTGGTACTGCAATCATGAAACTGGCCAAACTCTCGCGCTACCTGCCCAGCGGGCGGCATGTCGTGATCGGCATTCCGTTCCTGTGGCTGTTCCTGTTCTTCCTGTTGCCCTTCATCATCGTGCTGAAGATCAGCTTCGCCGAAGCCGACGTGGCCATTCCGCCCTACACGGAAATCTACGAGTGGGCGGACGACAAGCTGACCCTCCTGCTCAACCTGGGCAACTACATCTTCCTCTCCGAGGATGCCCTGTACCTGTCGGCCTACCTCGGCTCGCTGCGTATCGCCCTGTTCAGCACCCTGCTTTGCTTGGTGATCGGCTATCCCATGGCTTACGCCATCGCCCGGGCGCCCAAGGACAAGCAGACCGTCTTCCTGCTGCTGATCATGATGCCGACCTGGACCGCGATCCTTATTCGCGTCTATGCCTGGATGGGCATTCTCGGCAACAACGGCCTGCTCAACAGTTTCCTGCAGGGCATCGGCCTGGTCGATCAACCGCTGCAGATCCTCAACACCAACCTCGCGGTCTACATCGGCGTGGTCTATTCCTACCTGCCGTTCATGATCCTGCCGCTCTACGCCAACCTGGTGAAGCACGACCCGACGCTACTGGAGGCTGCCTCCGATCTGGGCTCGAGCAACTTCAACAACTTCTGGCGGATCACCGTACCGCTGTCGAAGAACGGCATCATCGCCGGCTCCATGCTGGTGTTCATTCCGGTGGTGGGCGAGTTCGTCATCCCCGAGCTGCTCGGTGGCCCGGAGACCCTGATGATCGGCAAGGTGCTGTGGCAGGAATTCTTCAACAACCGCGACTGGCCGGTGGCTTCGGCGCTGGCGGTGGTGATGCTGGCGATCCTGATGGTGCCCATCATCCTGTTCAACCGTAACCAGGCCAAAGAGCTGGAGGGGCGACCATGATCGAGCCAATCGCAATGAGCGCCGCATCCTATTCAACCGGCTTTCTAACCAGAAGCCTGGCCAAAGAGCTGGAGGGGCGGCCATGAGTTATCCAATCGTGATGAGCCCGGCATCCTGTTCAACCGGCTTTCTAACCAGAAGCCTGGCAAAAGAGCTGGAGGGCCGGCCATGAAACGTCTGAGCTTCTCCAACATCATGCTCTGGGCGGGCCTGGCGTTCATCTACCTGCCCATGGTGATTCTGGTCATCTACTCGTTCAACGGCTCGCGCCTGGTGACGGTCTGGGGTGGCTGGTCGGTCAAGTGGTACGTCGGCCTGCTGGACAACACTCAATTGATGAGTGCGGTGGCACGCTCGCTGGAAATTGCCCTGTACACCGCCATCTCGGCGGTGGTTCTCGGCACCCTGGCGGCCTTCGTGCTGACCCGCATCACCCACTTCAAGGGGCGCACCCTGTTCGGTGGCCTGGTCACCGCACCGCTGGTGATGCCGGAAGTGATCACTGGTCTGTCCTTGCTGCTGCTGTTCGTGCTGATGGCGCAACTGTTCGGCTGGCCGGCGCAGCGTGGCGTGAGCACCATCTGGATCGCCCACACCACCTTCTGCTCGGCCTACGTGGCGGTGGTGGTGTCCTCGCGCCTGCGGGAGCTGGACATGTCCATCGAGGAAGCGGCCATGGATCTGGGGGCACGGCCGTGGAAGGTGTTCTTCCTGATCACCGTGCCGATGATCGCGCCGTCGCTGGCCGCCGGTGCCATGATGTCCTTCGCCCTGTCGCTGGACGACCTGGTACTGGCCAGCTTCGTCTCGGGCCCGGGCTCCACCACCTTGCCGATGGAGATTTTCTCTGCCGTGCGTCTGGGGGTGAAGCCGGAGATCAACGCCGTGGCCAGCCTGATACTGTTGGCGGTGTCCTTCGCGACTTTCCTGGCCTGGTTCTTCAGCCAGCGCGCCGAGGAAAAACGCAAGAAGGCCCTGCAGCAGGCGATGGACGAAACCACGGGTAAGGCTGCTACCTGGGAGGCGGAAAAAGCCTGAGCGAGGGTTGCTGGTACGAGAAACGGGCCATTGCGGCCCGTTTTTCGTTGGCTCGGGGAATTTGATGCCGGACTGACAAGTTTGTGTGCTGGTTTTCGGTTGTTTCGGTGTTCAAGCTGCTTATCAGTGTTTAGCTGATGTCTCCCGTTTCGCCCCCCGGCGACCTTCTTTTGTCAAACGCCACAAAAGAAGGCAAAAAGGCTTG
>NZ_JBQLIX010000016.1:0-105174 GCF_052156495.1 Pseudomonas sp. NCHU5216
GCTTGGTGAAGAACACGGTACAGATGGTGACGTTATTTGCTCTGTCGAATCTGTGGATGGCACGCCGATATTTGTTGGGGGGTGCAGGAGAGGTGCATCTGTGATGTGGAAAATGGCCTCCGCAGGCGGCGTGCGGAGGTCAGAGGCGGCAAAATAAACGGGTGATCTGAGCATTTCTGATCAGATGGACTCTTTCAAAATCGGTAGCGACCGAAGTCGGCCAGAAATAACGGCCTATTTCAGACCTTCCCTTAAGTCGTGAGCCGTCCATTTGAAGCCGATCCTTTCTGAAACCTCTGCGGTAGAAGCCGTTATCCCGCGCCCATTGAGCCTGAATACGCGACCAGTGCGCCCGTGGCAGTGGTCATAGAGATAGCTAAATAAGCGGGTTCCAAGAGGTAGTCGATGTGTCATTCCGTTCTTGGTATCGGGGAATGTCACCGTTCTGGAATGCCAGTCGATATCGGTAGCTTCCAGGCCCAGCGCTTCAGACCTCCTGCAACCGGTCAGAGCAACGAACGATAAGAAAGCGGATGCTTCTTTATCCCGCAGCGCTGCAACCGCCTGCCACCATTTGGGGTGAACGGCGTCAGGAAGTAAGCGGTCTTTTGGTTTGATGGCGTGTAATCCTCCCAATGCCTTGATCCGTTGCGTGGGGTTGGGAAGGGTTACATCGTATTTGGCGCAGCCGAACGACCAAAGGGCGGATATGACGCGTACGAGATAGTTGGCCTGTGCATGGGAGCGCTCACTGACAATGCCGAAGCGCGCCTCAAAACTGTCGGTGGTAATTGCCTGCCAATCAGCGTTGCGCCAGTCTTTCGCATAGCGATCTATAACGGACTGATAGTCTTCTGCTGTTCTCGGCTTCAATCGCCGTGTCGACAAATAAACGTCGAGCAGTTGTTGCAGCGTGAGCGACGAGGCGTTCATCCGAGGCGGCCTCTGCTGCGGCCTAACCAGCAGTGTGCCTTCGTAATCTGAGTAGAGGGGGCCGGCGGCTAGACTGTTTCTAAGCAGCGTCAGTGCTGCAGCGCGAGCTTCGTCAGCGCTTACTACCGGCCAACTCCCCAGTGGAGTGAACGAGCGATATACCCGGATCCGGAAGTTTTTGGTGCGTGCGCCTACCACGATCTGAAAACCAACAAGCTGAGAATCGTGGCAGATCAGGCGACCTCCCTTCTGACAGCTCAACCTAGCGATAGCGGTGTCTGTAAGAAGGAGTCGTCGAGAGGTGGCGGACTGAGGATTTCCGCCGCTGCTTGAGCGCAAAAATTACCTCTGACTAGCTCGCAACGAACTATCGTAAATCCTGCCATTGGATTGTTAGTACTGGCAAGCTGTTTGAATCTGTGGATCAGGTTCCGAACCGGGGGAGGGCGCTTACTTGCTGTCCTCCGTTCACTGGGTGGCCACGGTCTTGCCATCAATATTCTTCGGAGCCCCGCTTCCTTGTCTTGCGGCTCAGCTTGCTCCAGATCGGCTAAGGTAGCCGGCATTATGGGCATCGCTTAATCGACAGGGCTGGATAGGCCGAAAACCCTTACACATATAGCCAACAGTTACGTCGTAGTTTCAGGGTTCCGACTGTTCCCCATGAGTCGAAGGTATCGCTGCTCAGACGATCAAGAGCACCATCTGGCTTTACTGAGCCAAGTCTGAGGCGCTGCCGCCTAAGTCAGGATGAACTGGCACCTAGTACGCTCGCCTTTGATGTGGTGACGAGCACGGTGGTGCTGATGTAAGGGGCTGCGGGGTGGGTACGGGGGAACTCAGTCGCGACATTACTTACTAAGGCCGCTCAGATTTTTCGCCAGAAAACAGCCCTAATGTCAACTTGTAATGGCTTTGGATAGAGCTGAAGCGGCCCTCGGGGGGACATGTTTCACTTTGGAAGCCAAATCCTTGCTTCCCACTGGTCCCCATTTGGTCACTGCTTCGGTGCGTGCCCTAGCCTGCCTACATCCAGAAACAGACATTACGCGTGCAGCTAGTAAAACTGTGCCCCCCTTTCCGTGATGCATCTCGTTCGTCAGTGTGACTCCATCCAGCCTACCGATTATGCTCTTAGTTAAATCAGCGATTGAAGGGAAGCGTGATGGATCCAATATCCGTGGCAGTTACCTGTACCGCTCAAGACGGAGGTATCGCTGTTACTGAAATCGCCTCTACTTTCATTGCAGCTCTAGCGCTTGGCTTCACCGGTTGGCAGATGTGGCTACAAAGAGAGCACAACCGGAAAATGTCTATGCCGCATCTCTCTGGCTGGAATCACTATGCCCACGGCCCTGAGCTTTACGCCTACACCCTCGAGAATGTCGGCTTGGGGCCGGCAATCATCAAAGCAATTCGCCTTGAAGTGGATGGCAACGTGATAGAGGGCGAGGGAGCAGATCTGATACAGAACGCCACGCGTATCCTGTTCGACGACATGCCTAGCCAGCAGGCATGGGAGATGTTCACCGTCGGTGAAGTGACCCCAGCAGGCAAGAAATACGAAATCCTCAGCATCACGCCAAGCCGCCATACAGCTGAGGAAGTAGCAGAGCTGCTCAGGTCTCGTGCTCGCTTGCTCATCGATTACGAAAGCATCCTAGGCGACAAGTTCGTCTTCGACTCAGAGACCCACTGATCTAGTCTTACGTATCGACGCTTTCCAGCATTAATTCGCTGAAGCGTGCGTGTGGCACCTATGAGATGTGGCTTGATCTGGAAAAGCATGCAGGCTCTACCTCATCCACTTGATCTCTACATAACGCACCTTTATCCGCTAGCTGACGAGTCGTACAAGAGGGTCGTACAATCTCAGCTCTTCCGCGCAGCCAGAACACTGATGGTGCGGGGGTATGGTTTTTAAGGGTGTCTCGGCGGTTCGATTCTGTACTCAGTGCGAGAAAGGTTCGATGGCTTTGAAGCTGCCTGTTTTGGTCATCTGTCGGCGTAGGTCGAAGCGAGTTAATGCTTCAACGACGTCAATATTCGCCAGACCTCCAAAGTCAATGTCGCTCCAAGCGCCCCGGTCAACCCGAACGGAGAAAAGGTACTCGTCTGTGATTCTTCCGGTGGCCTTGTCAGGCCGCTGTGAATAGCCGGAGAGAACGACTTTGGTTGCTTTGGGTAACGCTGCAAACGTCTCTCCTATGATCCTGAAGGCAATAGCATGGACGTGAGACATGTAGAGTTTTTGGATCGCTGTGGCGGACAGCTCCTTGACCGATAGCTTCAAGCCTCTACTCGGTACACTTGCGGTGGCGGTAGGCATGTCCCCGATTTCAGGAAGGTCGACGTCCAGCACAACGCAGTCTCCGCCGTCCAGTAACTCCAGGGAGATATCGGTCTCTCTCGGCCAGCAAATGTCCTGAAGGGTGTACTCCAGCCACGCCTCCATATCGGAGGTGGAGTTGTATATCCCTTCTTCGATCAATCTTCGTCTTTCCTGCTCATTCCGCAGGTGATTTGTCCGCTGACCTAACCAGGCGTTATGGCTGGAAGTGAAGTGCGCATAGGCCTCTGCATTTAACGCCTCAAGGCGCTGCGTACGTTTTTTGAGCAGCCTATCAAGCAGGTTCGGCTTACGAGGGCAGGGAGGGGTTGGTTCTGGCTCACTGAATGACACCTCGACATAGACGGGCCTAGAAGTGCAGCTGGGGGTGTCCAGGTGGATGGTGCCGAGCGCCGCGATGTTCCCATTTATGTCATCGCACTTGCGTTGAATCATCCCAAGGATGTGCTCCCTGTTCTGCTTCTTGGCTGCCTCAATCACATGCTCAGGTAGATCGTTACCGTCAGCGTCGTGGAAGGTCAGCGTACCGTCGTCATGCAGGGCGCAGGTCAGGGACACAAGAGTCGATTGGCTTTTCGGTTGTGCGGGTCTGGCCGGTCTGGAAGGCCCCGAAAGTTTTTGACTGCTGGAAAAGCCCATGAAGCTGGTGTTCAGTCGGGCTCCCCGTTTGCCAATTCCTACCGATGCGCCCCGTGGTCCTAGTGTCCAGCCAACGCCTGACCCACTGATATTCATTCTGACGCCAGGGGCTAGCTTGATTGATTTCCTGAAGCGCATCGCCATGACGAACTCTCCTTATTGCTAGCGTCATTATTGTTTTCCAACGCGAGCCTGGGGAAGCAAGGCGCATTTTGCAAGCCATGACCTATGTGGCCGGCTCTCTCGGGGGGCTTTGAGGGCTGAAGGTGGCAGCAACGGGCGCCTATACCTGTTCCTCAGGTGGTACAAAAGGGAGGCAAACAGGTGGTACAAAGCGCCTTGCAGGCTGACCTAGGTGGTCGCCTACAATGGCGTCGACTTCCATTTTCCTGTGTGGTCTGGTGAAGACCGCTTCAGATGTGGCGCTGTCTCTCGTAAGGCTCTAAAACGGGCCTCTTGGCAGCGTTATGGTGGGCCCTGCCGGTCCCCTCGCAACGATTACCCGTGAACCTGGTCAGGCCCGGAAGGGAGCAGCCACAGCGGGAACATCGTGTGCCGGGGTGTGGCTGGTAGGGTTCACCTCCATTTATTTCCCCTGTTTTTCTCGTTCTGCACGCCAGTGCTGCGGCGGCTGGTCTGCCTGCATTTCTGGTTCTTCGCGTTATGCTGGGCTTGATTGATACCGGACTGGCAAGTTTGTGTGTGGTCTCGTTGTCTTGGTTGATGTTCTGGACGCCGCTTTAGGTGTTTTCAGAGATTCTGGGTTTCGTCCCCTCGGGCGACTCACTTTTCTTTGAACTGCGCAAAGAAAAGTAAGCAAAAGAAACGCACCCCCGCCATTCGGGTCTCGCTTCGCTCGACTTCCCTCACTCCGGCATCGCTCCGGGGTCGGCGTACATGGGCCATCCCTGGCCCATTACGCCTCTCGCGGCATCCATGCCGCTCGCCCCCTGCGCAATGCCTACGTTCGGCCTCCTGAAGGGGGCATTTGCGCGCCTGAACGTACAGTTGCTCCGGGCATGCCTGGCGTGTTCTGGTAACAGCGAAGTCACGACGTAGCCGTCGGTTAAACCAATAGTTTCATTCGCGCAGTTTCATGCGTTGAACAGCTTGCCGGCTTGCAGCCGGCATTTAGGTCAGCCCTAAGGCTGACCCTGTACTCAAAACTCCGCGCTAATTCTGGGTTACCTCGGGTTCAGGCGCGTGCAGAGCCCGCCCAGGAGGGCGAACGGAGTCGTCGTGGAAGAGGTTGAGCGACATGGATGTCGCGAGAGCCGCGATGGGCCAGGGATGGCCCACCGCGGCGGGCCTCTGGAGCGGCGATGGAGTGAGCGAACCCTCGCGCAGCGAGGGCCGGATGATCGGGCGGAGGGTTTGGTTACTTTGCCCGCAAAGTGACTCGCCCGGGAGGGCGAAACAGAAAACATCAACAACACTGCGGCAATCCGGAACAGACACCAGAAAAACCAACACCGAATTGCCAGTCCGGTATCAAGACTGATTGTCCCGAATAGCCTTATTTTTTAGACGCCTGCTGCGGCAATCGCGCAGGGCGAGACGAACTCAGGCCTGCTCCACCACCACATTGCGTTGCATGCCCAGGTCGATCAGACCATCCTCGCTGCGGATGCTGGCCTCGACGACATCGCCTGGTTTCAGGTAGTACTCGCTGCGGCTCTCCTGAGTCTTCATGAAGGCCTTCCATTTCACCGCTTCCGGCAGCAGGGCGCCGATGCGCTGTTTCATGGGGGAGGGAACGCTCAGGGCGCAACCTGCCGGCGTGCCGGTGGCGATCAGGTCGCCGGCAGCCAGATCCTGTACGCCCGACAGTTCGCTCAGTGTCTCGGCCGGGCCATGCACGAGGTTGGCGCTGCTGTCGTGCTGGCGGGGCTGGCCATTTACGCTCAGGTGCAATTGCAGCTTTTTCAGGTAGGGCATGTGCTCGGCATCGAGCAGGCAGAGATAGGGGCCGACCGGGCCGAAGGTGCGGTAGCTCTTGCCCTTGTAGAACTGCATCTGAGGGATCTGAATGTCGCGCGCCGAGTAGTCGTTGACGATCACCACGCCGGCGATGAATTCGTGCAGGTTGGCATCGGTCACCTCCTGCCGGCTGTCGATATCGCGCTTGAGCACCAGGCCAAGCTCGATCTCGTAGTCGAGAAAGCGCACTTCCCGTGGTTTGATCAGTTCGCTGTCCGCCGCGACGATACAACTGGTGGCCTTGGTGAAGATCATGTTGAAGTGCTTTTCGTCCGGATCCATGCCGGATTCGATCATGTGCTGCCGATAGTTGGCGCCCTGGCAGATGAACTGCTGATCGCGGGTCACGGGGGAGAGCAGTTTCACCGAGGCCAGCGCCAGGTCGCCTTCTGGCAGTGCCGCCAGGTCGCTCGGTCGGGTCTGGCGGATCAGATCCCCGGTGCTGGCGTATTGACCGGGAATGGGGGTGATGCGCTGCTGACGGATCACGCCCCACTGGATGAGGTTCTGGTGCTCGAAGCGGACGATATGCACAGGCATGGCAAGGCTTCCCGATGAGATGGTCGGTTTTGGGGTGGCAAGGGGTTTTGTTTCTTCTTCATTGGCATGGCCGCTGACGGGCAGCAGCGCCGTGCCGGTTAGAAGCAGGCCGCTCTTGAGCAGGGTGCGACGTTTCAATCTGGCCATGGCGCTAGCCGAACATCCGCGCCAGGGTGATCAGCTTGCGCAGGGTCAGGTCGGGGCTGCGCCGCAGATTGCGCAGCAGTGCGGCGATGGCTGTCAGGTTGAGCACGGGTTTGGTGAAGCTTCTGGGCATGCGTTGCCCCCACTGCGACATGGCTTCGGGACTGACCGCGTGCACGCCGGTGGGGTGCTCGGCGGTGAACAGATCGCCATCGCAGTAGTGTTCGTGCTTGTCACCCCAGGGGTCTTGCCAGTAGTCGAAGATCTGGCTGCCGAGGATGTGCCGGCCGATGCCCCAGGCATGCTTCCAGCCTTTTTCCCGCAGCACGCGCTGCCCCATGCCGACGGCGTCGGCATCCACCAGCTCAAAGGCGCTGTGGCTGTAGGCCGCCATGAAGCCCTGGGCGATCGCCAGGGTGTGATGGTCGGCGGGCGTGTCGCCCAGATCCAGGCGCAGGAAGCTGACCGCCGGCGAGCCGTCCGGCAGCACCTGCACGTCACTGGGGATGAAGCCGAAATGCTCGGTGTACCAGGCGCAGGTGGCCTGGTAGTCGGCCACTTCCAGTACCAGGTGGCCCAGCCGGATCACCTCGGGTGGCGCGACAGGAGGGCGTTGGGTGGCATTGATGCGGGGTGTCTCGCCTGCCAGGTTGAATGGCAGCGGTGCGCGATGGGCCAAGGGTTCGGCAGGCTGCTGGCCATGAATGGCCTCCACCAGAAAGCCCGAAGGGTCGATCAGACGTACCCGTTCGCCCCCTCCGGGCCCTGGCAGCGGCTCGATGGCCGAGGCTCCCGCCAGGCTGGCGATGCGCTGTAGATCCTCGCGGCTGGCGAGGCTCAGGGCGAAGCCGAGAAAGCGTGGGCGTTTGCCCAGGTGCACCCGGTAGCAGTACGGAGCAGGGCCGGTGCCACGCATATACAGGGTGGATGCATCGTGCCCGGCAGGCTGTAAACCGAAATCAGCGAGAAAACCTTCGGCCTGCGCAAGATCCGGACGCTCGAATATCAGGTGGGCCAGCGTCACGGCCTTGACCACCGGCTGGGGGTGGCGCGCCGGTTGAGGTGTGGCGAGCATGGCTGTTGTAGTTGCTGTTGCCATTGTCGTTCTCCGTGGCTTTTTTCGGGCCAAGCCAGGCCGGCGACCCATGAGAATGGGCCGTTGCATATCCAGCGTTGATCAGTCCAGAGCGGGCAGTGGCGGCAGCTCGACGCTTGCCAGTCGCCGCGCTTCGTCTTCCGCTATGCCCAGCGCGCGTAGCACCAGTTCGGCGGTTTCGCTGCCCGCGTCGCGCCAGGTTCTGATGCCTTCGAGCACCAGCAGCATGGCTCCCAGCGTGGAGCTGGCGATCAGCGACATGGCGCTGGCCAGGTGACTCTGGGCAAAGCGGTAGCGGCCGGTGCTCAAGCCTTTCAGGACATCGGCAGTGGCCTGGCTGTAAACCATTTCGCGCAGTGAGGCGTCGCTCATTGCGAAGCGGTTGAGGAAGGCACCCCAGTGCGGCTCTTCATGGGCTCGCCGGATGAACAGGCGGATGCCATTGGCCAGTCGCGCGGCTGGATCTTCCAGGCCGACGAAGCTGTTGTTGACGCGCTGGTGCATTTCCTTGCTGAGCTGGCTGGCCACCTGCTGAAACAACTGATCCATGTTGTCCACGTTGTTGTAGATGGTGCCGCGGGCAACACCGGCTTCCTGTGCGAGATCACTGACGTGCAACTGGGCGGCGCCTTTTTCCGCGAACAGGCGGATGGCCGCCATGTGGATGCGGCGCTGGGCGGGGCTGAGCTCTGACAATGCAGGCATCTCCGATTAGGGTATGGGAGTGATTGAACAGCGGTGTTCAATATTGGTCAAGCGCAAATGATAAATAATGGACACAAGTGTTCAATTTTGCTTTTATCTGCGCTGTTTCGCTGGCATCCCGCCTGTGTTTCAGGAGGGGCCGGCCTGCCCGTACCAGGGTTCATGCTGTCTTTCGCAGAGGATGCTTAATCCATGAGCAAGCTGTTCCAGCCGCTGCACCTGCCCAACGGCGCCGTCATCCCCAATCGCATCGCCAAGGCGGCCATGGAGGAAAACCTCGCCGATGCCGACCATGCGCCCGGGCCGGTGCTGACCCGGCTCTACCGAACCTGGGCCGAAGGGGGTGCCGGGCTGATCATTACCGGCAACGTGATGGTGGATCGGCATGCCCTGACCGGCCCGGCTGGCGTGGTACTGGAAGATGACGCGCACCTGCCGCGCTTCCAGGCCTGGGCCACCGCTTGTCGCAGCCAGGGCGCGCAGGCCTGGCTGCAGATCAATCATCCGGGGCGCCAGTTGATGGCCAGCATGGGGCAGCCTGCCCTCGGGCCATCGGCGGTGCCCGTGCAGATTCCCGGGCTGTCCAAGCTGTTCGCTCAGCCCGTGGCGCTGGACGAGCAGCAGATAGAGCAACTTATCCAGCGCTATCTCAATACCGCGCTGCTGGCCGAGCGGGCCGGTTTTTCCGGGGTGCAGATCCATGCGGCCCATGGCTATCTGTTCAGCCAGTTTCTTTCCCCGCTCAGCAATCGCCGCAACGATGACTGGGGCGGCAGCCTGGAAAACCGGGCACGCATCCTGCTGCGCACCGTCGAGGCGGTGCGTGCTCGGGTCGCTGCGCCGTTCTGCGTGGCGGTCAAGCTCAACTCGGCGGACTTCCAGCGTGGCGGCTTCGAGGCCGGCGATGCAGCGGAAGTGGTGCGGATGCTGGGATCGCGGGGGGTGGATCTGGTCGAACTCTCTGGCGGTAGTTACGAGAGCCCGGCGATGCAGGGGCAAACCCGCGATGGCAGCACCTTGGCGCGCGAAGCTTATTTTCTGGAGTTCGCCGAACGCATCGCCGAAGTCGCCTCCATGCCCATCATGGTGACTGGCGGTGTGCGTCGCAAGGCCGTGGCCGAACGGGCGGTGGAGCAGGGTGTGGCGATGATCGGCATGGCCACCGCCCTGGCCATCGAACCTGCCTTGCCGGCGCGCTGGCGAGCGGGCGAGGACATCGCGGTGCAGCCGGTGGTGGTGGATTGGAAGAACAAGGCCCTGGCCGCTGCCGCTACCCAGGCAGTGATGAAGAAGCAATTGGTGTTGCTTGGCCGGGGCAAGCCGACCCATGCGGGTACTTCGCCTCTGCTGGCTTTGCTGGGCAGCCAGGTCAAGCTCAGGCTGCAGGCGCGGCGTTATCGCCGCTGGGTAGCGAGCAAGGGCTGACCCTGCGCGGGCTCCGGCAACTCCTGCCGAGCCAGCTTGCGAGCCCGGGCCGCCGTCGCGCCCAGTGCCTTGAGGATCATCTCGGCGACCAGCACGTCGTGCTCACTGACGCCACGACCTTCCACCACGCTGCGCATGGCGCCGAGCGTGCTGGAAACCAGCAGGTCGAGGGCAATGCTCTCATGCTCGTAGCTGAGGATGCCTTCCGCCTTGCCTGTGCGCAGGTCGTTCAGCACGTAGCCGGTGACCTTCGAGCGCATCGCCTGATCGGAGTGCACCACCCGAATCACGGCGCTGGCCCAGTCCGGATCCGCCATGGCCCGGCGGATGAACATGCGCACGCCAATGGCCATGCGCTGCGCGCCGCTGTCGATCCCCGCGCTGTATTGCGCGATCGACTCGGAGAACTCGTCGGCCATGGTCAGGCCGACCGCCTCGACGACTTCGTCGCGCGAGCGGAAGTAGTTGTAGATGGTGCCGCTGGCCACTTCCGCTTCGTTGGCCAGGTCGAGCAGGGCGATTTCGCCCAGCTCCTTGCGGGCGAGCAGGCGCACGGCGGCATCGATGAGGCCACGGCGGGTGCGCTCACGTTTCTTGTGTCCGCGGCTAGGCGCGGCGGGCTCGTTGTCGGTCTTGGCTTCGTTCATGATCGCGTCCCGAGGGGAAGAGCCCGATGATAATGGAGTGCGCTACGAGTGAGCCATTCACTTTCCCAACAAGCGCAGGCAGTCGCTGATGAGCTCGGTGGCTTGCCCAGCCGTGCCGTCGTGCAGGAGGATGCGATCCGGGCGAACCACCAGTAATGAGCCGCTAGGGGCAATCCGGGTCAGGCATTGTCCCAGGTCTTCGATGAAGGGGGTGGCGCAGAGGCTGCGTTGCCCTTGTTGACCGACCTGCAGAAACCGTCCACCGGCGGCTTCCCAGCGCTGCTTGAGAGCCGCGGGCAGCGCCGCACAGGGGTCGATGCCCATGCCCAGCAAGGTCAGGCCATCCCCCAATGCCTCGTCACTCAACAGGATGTGGCCTTCGCGCGTGCGCACCAGTCCTTGCGGCAGCAGGCCACCTCGGCGAACTTTCACCTGGCCGCGTTTGTTCATGAACAGGCCACGGCGAAAGATGTTCTTGGGCTTTATCTCCAGCTCCTCGAACTGTCGTCGTGCCACGGGGATCAGGCTGAGTGCGCGCATCATGCCGTGGCCCAACATCGCCAGCAGTGCATTGCGCGGCATGATCAGGCGACCCATGAGCTTAGCCATGTTGATCATGGCCTGGGCATGGGGGCGACGTTCCTGCTCGTAAGTGTCGAGAATCGCCGGGTTTGCCTGATCCTGCAGAACCCAGCTCAGCTTCCAGGCCAGGTTGGCGGCGTCGCGCAGTCCTGCGACCAGCCCCTGACCGACGAACGGCGGAGTGATGTGGGCGGCGTCGCCGACCAGGAATACACGGCCTTGCTGGAAATGCTGGCAGCAGCGTGCATGGAAGCGATATACCGCCTTACGCTCGATCTGCAGTTGGCTGGGGTCGATCCAGCGCCGCAGCAAATTGCCGATGTAGCGTGTGTCTTCCACCTGCTCGCGGGTTTCCCCGGCGCGCAGCATGAATTCCCAACGCTCGCGGCCGCCGGGGGCGGGCATGTGCGGGATCGGGCGACGGTGATCGCAGATGAACTCGACATGGTCGATGGCCTTGCCCTCGCGTTGGCAGGCATCGACGATCAGCCAGTCCTCGCTGTAACTCTGGCCCTCGAAGTCCTGGCCGATCAGGCTGCGCACCTTCGAGCTGGCACCATCGGCGCCCACCAGATAGCGGGCGCGCAGACGATGCAGGCCGCCGTCTTCGGCGCGCAGCATGGCGGTGACGCCTTCGTCGTCCTGGGCCAGATCCTCCAGCTCCAGCCCACCGAAGCAACTGACATTGTCGAAGCGCTGGTACTGAGCGCGCATCGCACGCTCCAGATCCGGTTGGTAGAAGGTCACCAGCTTGGGGTGCCCATCCACACTGCCACTGGTATTGGCGCGACCGAACTGACCGATGATCGGGCAGTGCATGCGTACTTCGGGGATCACTACCTTGTCGAAGGCATCCTCGGCGAGACCGGCCTGCTGGAGAATTCTCAGCGCCTCGTTGTCCAGGGCGATGGCGCGCGGCATCAGCAGGATGTCGTGAGTCCTGTCGATCACCAGCGTCTGGGTGCCGTGGCGGCCGAGCAGGGCGGCGAGCGTGGCGCCAACCGGACCGTTGCCGATGATCAGGACGTCGACGCTATCGGGCAGTGCTTTGTTGTTGTTATGCATGTCGGGCTCTTGTAATGGCGCAGTGATTGGGCTTATTTTTGGCAGATTATTCAAAAATGAATAATTTCTCAATATTGAGTGCTGACTTAAAAGACCAATTACAACAAGCCGTGCACCAAAGTGCCGAGGGAGTCCGCCCATGTCCTTTCCCGCATACCCTGCTCGTACCCTGAGCGCTGAAGAAATTCAGCGTTACCACGACGATGGCGTCATCATGATCAAGGGGGCCATCGACCCCAACTGGATGAAGCTGCTGGAAAACGGCATCGAGACGGCGAGGAGTGATGCCTCGCTGCTGGGGCGCTTCATGTCGCGCAAGGTGGAGGGCTACCAGATGGACATCTTTCTGTGGAAACGCATCGATGCCCTGCGCGACCTGATCTACTACGGGCCTTTCGCACGCTGGGCGCAGCAGTTGATGGGCTCGCAGCAGGTGCGCTTCTTCTACGATCAGATGTTCGTCAAGGAGCCCGGAACGGATGCACCGACGCCCTGGCATCAGGATCTGAGTTTCTGGCCCATCCGTGGCGAGCAGATCTGCTCGTTCTGGATCCCCTGCGATCCGGTCAACCGCGAGAACAGCGGGTTGCTGTACGTGAAGGGGTCACACAAATGGCCGCAACGGTTCAAGGCCATTTCGCCGGATTACGTGGCGACCATCATCGACGAGCAGATGGACGACATCCCCGATATCAACGCTCATCCCGAGCGTTACGAGCTGCTCGACTGGGACATGGAGCCGGGCGACATCCTGATGTTCCACCCCCTGACCCTGCATGGCTCCCATGGCAACCAGTCGCGCACGCGGCGTCGCCGCGCCCTGGCCCTGCGCTGGGTGGGGGACGACGTGGTCTACGCACCTTCTGCCAAGCGCATGCCGATCCACTTCAAACATGACTCGGCGCAGGGTGAGCCGCTGCAGGGCGCTGCGTTCCCGCGCATTCTGCCCGAGATGGATCCGCGGGAGAGGGCTACGCGCGTCAGGCCGGAGCGAGCCGCCGCGAGCAAGCTGCTGGGTTCATTGCTGGACAATGCCGTCGCGGCAACGCGGCTGGCGTTGAAACCTGGCAGAGCCCGGTCGTTCAAGCAGACCTGGACGAAGCCCGATAGTTGAGCGAGGGGCGACTGCAGAGGTCGCGTTTGATGCAAAACGCCCGATGCCAATGGCATCGGGCGTTCTTTATTGCGGGCGAGGAGGGCTCAGGCCGTGCGATAGTTCAGCACGCTGTCCTGCTCCTTGAGCGTCTTGCGCAGATCGGCCGGGATGTTGCCGGCGCGTACCGCCAGCTCCAGGCGGATTTCCTCCAGGCTCTGGGCGAAGGCGTCCTGGTCGTCGAGCTGGGGCTTGGCCAGTACGCGGCTGTAGACGGTACTGTCGCTCTCGTCGAGCAAGGCGAGGATGATGCTGCCATCAGGCCGTGGCGAACTGAAGTTGGCACGCAGCGGAGTGAACAGGTGATCGACGAGTTGCTGGTTGGTGAGTTCCATGACCTACTCCATCCTGAGATTGGCCACGTTTGACATCAGGATGATAGATAGGTTCAAGCAACCAGCGACTGGCGGGTACGCTCGATCACCTGTTGCAGTGAGTCGTCGTTGTACTGGCCGGGGTACAGGCGCTGGCTGTACTGGGCGATACCGGTCTTGTCGACCAGGGTAAAGCTGAAGCTGCCCTTGCGCGCTGCCTGGATACGGCAGTCGAACGGGGCGAAGGCGTGGGTCAGGGTGCTGATGGCTTTCTGGATCTGATGTTGAGTATTCATTTTTCTAAGTATTTCCTTTAACGCAGGTGCGCATCGATGCGCGTTGTGTTGCTCCGTGAGGTCGGCCGAAAAGCGGCCTTAGCAAGTAAACCGATAGGAGCTTTATATGCACGATAAAGTTCCATTGTTACGGTTCTTCGGCGTGGTCGGTACGTCGGAGGCAGGCAGAGGAACTGCGCCGATAAGCGGCGAGTCGGCCTGATCAGTCAGCAGGTGGGATCGGGGAGGGCGGCAGCGCAGGGAGCGCTAGGCGTTGAACCGGGAAACCAGCGGGGAGGCGCGAAGGCCTTGATGACTTGCAGCGTGGTACGAACGGCGCGGATGATAAAGCCTTGATCAAGAAATGAACAGCATTATTTGTCGCCGTTGCAGCGCAGCTCTGCGAGCATGCCGTTGGCGGATGCAATTTGCTGGTTGCTCCGCTAGCATTAGCCCACTTTAGCTTTCCTCACATGACGGTTTTCCATGAGTTATCAGGTTCTTGCACGTAAATGGCGTCCGCGCTCGTTCCGCGAAATGGTCGGCCAGACCCATGTGCTCAAAGCCCTGATCAACGCTCTGGACAGCCAGCGCCTGCACCACGCCTATCTGTTCACCGGCACCCGCGGCGTGGGCAAGACCACCATCGCGCGGATCATCGCCAAGTGCCTGAACTGTGAAACCGGTATCAGCTCCACCCCCTGCGGCACCTGTTCGGTGTGCCGTGAGATCGACGAGGGCCGCTTCGTCGACCTGATCGAAGTGGACGCCGCCAGCCGCACCAAGGTGGAGGACACCCGCGAACTGCTCGACAACGTGCAGTACTCGCCCACCCGTGGCCGCTTCAAGGTCTATCTGATCGACGAAGTGCACATGCTCTCCACCAGTTCCTTCAACGCCCTGTTGAAGACCCTGGAAGAGCCGCCACCCCATGTGAAGTTCCTCCTCGCCACCACCGATCCGCAGAAGCTGCCGGTCACCGTGCTGTCGCGCTGCTTGCAGTTCTCGCTGAAGAACATGCCGCCAGAGCGAGTGGTCGAGCACCTGACCCATGTGCTGACTGCAGAGAACGTACCGTTCGAGGACGATGCCCTGTGGCTGCTCGGTCGCGCCGCCGACGGCTCGATGCGTGACGCCATGAGTCTGACCGACCAGGCCATCGCCTTCGGCGAGGGCAAGGTGCTGGCCGCCGATGTGCGTGCCATGCTCGGCACGCTGGATCACGGCCAGGTGTATGGCGTGCTGCATGCGCTGATCGAAGGCGACGCGCGCGCGCTGATCGAGGCGGTTCGGCACCTGGCCGAACAGGGCCCGGACTGGAACGGCGTGCTCTCGGAGATGCTCAACGTGCTGCATCGCGTGGCCATCGCCCAGGCGCTGCCGGAGGCCGTGGACAACGGCCAGGGCGACCGCGAGCGCGTGCTGCAACTGGCCCAGGCACTGCCGGCCGAGGACGTGCAGTTCTACTACCAGATGGGCCTGATCGGCCGTCGTGACCTGCCGCTGGCGCCAGATCCGCGCGGCGGCTTCGAGATGGTGTTGTTGCGCATGCTGGCCTTCCGCCCGGCGGGTGCCGATGACGCACCGAGGGTCACGCTAAAGCCCTTGGGGATCAGCCAGGCCACTGCTGATTCCCAGTCCAACCCAGTGGCCGGTGCTGCCGTGGTAGCACCGGCTGTCGTTGCGCCTGCCGCGCCGGTTGTCACCGCGCCTGCGCCCGAGCCGGTCGTGGTGGCGGAAGAACCCGTTGCAGCGCCGCAACCCGTTGCGCCTATCGAGCCGGTTGCCCCGACAATCGCTGCTGAGCCTGAGCCTGAGCCTGAGCCTGAGCCTGAGCCTGAGCCTGAGCCTGAGCCTGAGCCTGAGCCTGAGCCTGAGCCGGTTGCCATGGCAGAGGTCGCTGCGCCTGTCGACCTGCCTTGGGAACCCGCGCCTGCTGCCGAGCCGGCGGTCGAGGCGCCGGCTGTGACCGAGGCTGCACCTGCTGCGCAGCTAGCGCCGGAGCCGACGGTGGACGCTGCGCCAGTGACCGAGGCCATTGCCCTGGAAGGGGTTGCCCCGGCCGACGATGAAGAGCCGCCACCCGGCGACTATGATTACGTCGAAGTGGACAACGGCGCGTTGGACTATGACTTCGATCTGCCGAGCGAAGCCGAGGCTGAGATCGAGCCCGAGCCGCTGCCGGCCGTGGCGCCGGCCACCGGCCTGGCTGCAGAATGGCTGGCGCTCTTCCCGCTGCTTGGTCTGGGTGGCATGACCGGTAGCATCGCGGCCAACTGCACCCTGGTCGAAGCCAATGGTGACGACTGGCTGCTGCACTTGGATCCGGCGCATAGCGCGCTGTTCAACCCGACCCAGCAGCGCCGCCTCAACGACGCCCTGAACCAGCAGCAGGGGCGCAGCATCAAACTGCGCATCGAACTGCGCAAACCCGAACAGGAAACCCCGGCGCAAGCTGCGGCGCGCAAGCGTGCCGAGCGCCAGCGCAGCGCCGAGGCCTCGATCCAGGCCGACCCGCTGGTGCAGCAGATGATCCAGCAATTCGCCGCCAAGGTGCGCGACGGCAGCATCGAACCGATCGACACTCCCAGTTAAACCCCGAACACCGAGGATAGCGACATGATGAAAGGTGGCATGGCAGGCCTGATGAAGCAGGCCCAGCAGATGCAGGAAAAGATGCAGAAGATGCAGGAAGAACTGGCCAATGCCGAAGTCACCGGCCAGTCCGGCGCCGGCCTGGTCAGCGTGGTGATGACCGGTCGCCATGACGTCAAGCGCATCACCCTGGATGACAGCCTGATGCAGGAAGACAAGGAAGTGCTCGAAGACCTGATCGCCGCTGCGGTCAACGACGCGGTACGCAAGGTCGAGCAGAACAGCCAGGAGAAGATGGCCGGCATGACGGCAGGGATGCAGCTCCCTCCCGGCTTCAAAATGCCCTTCTGAGGCAGTGACGCCCAGTCGACGCACATGGCTGCGTTGCCGACGAACTCGGAATCCTCATGTGCTGCAGCACACTGCGGTTCCTCGCTCGTCGGCGCCTTGCCCTGCACGCCGCCTGATCGCCACTCTGGCCCGTCGTCAAGGGCGGGCCTGTAGCCCGGATGCAATCCGGGGAAACACGGCATACACGACTTCCCGGATTGCATCCGGGCTACACCCTGTAGGAATTTCATGAGCTTCAGCCCTCTGATTCGCCAACTGATCGATTCGCTGCGCATCCTGCCCGGTGTCGGGCAAAAGACCGCACAGCGCATGGCCCTGCAACTGCTCGAGCGGGATCGCAGCGGTGGCCAGCGTCTGGCGCAGGCGCTCGAGGCGGCGATGACGGGGGTGGGCCACTGCAAGCGCTGTCGCAGCCTGAGCGAGGACGAAATCTGCCAGCTATGCCTGGACGAGCGTCGCGACGACAGCCTGCTGTGCGTGGTCGAAGGGCCGATGGATGTGCATGCGGTGGAGCAGACCGGCTATCGCGGCCGCTACTTCGTGCTCAAGGGCCATCTGTCGCCGCTCGATGGCCTGGGGCCGGAAGCCATCGGTATTCCGGAACTGCTCGAACGCATCGAGGCCGGAGGCTTCAGCGAGGTAATCCTGGCCACCAACCCCACGGTGGAAGGTGAAGCCACAGCGCACTACATCGCGCAGATTCTCGCCGGCAAGGGCCTGGTCGCCTCGCGTATCGCCCACGGCATGCCGCTGGGCGGCGAGCTGGAGCTGGTCGACGGCGGCACCCTGGCCCATGCCTTGGCCGGGCGGCGGCCGATCAGCCTGTAACGCGTCAGCCCGTCGAACGGAGCACCCTTGATCGCTGTCTTTTTGCGCCGGTTCTCCGTGCTGTTCGTGCTTGCTTCGCCTGTTGCCGTGCAGGCTGAGCAGTGCCCGAGTGGGCAGATCCAGGTGTGCCTGGGTGGCTCCTGCCTCTGCGTGCCCGACCCGGTTCGAGTGCGCGAGGGTGGCCTGAACATGGCCGCCACCCGCCTCGAGGCCTGGCTGCTGCAGTCGCGTCAGGCAGCCCTGCGCGCCGGCACCGAGCCGATTCCTTTGATGATTCGCGCACAGCTCACCCCGTTCTACGACGACGCGTTGCTCGATTCTGTGCGCTTTCGCGTCGGTATCACCGACGAGATGGACGCCGCCACCGTCATGCTGCAGAACCCGGACGTGCAGGCCGTGACCCTGGTGGACGTGGTGGTGTTTCGCGATGCCGACGCCGCTGCCAACGATGCCGCGCTCTGGGCGCACGAGCTTTGGCACGTGCAGCAGTACCGCGACTGGGGCAGCGCCGAGTTCGCCCGTCGTTACACCCGTGACTTCCAGTCGGTGGAAGGGCCTGCCTACGCGATGCAGGCGCGGGTGAGAAGGGCGCTGCGCGAGGAGAAATGAAACGCTCGCTTGAAAACCAAGCAAGCGCTAGGTTAGGGTGGCTGAAACGATAACGGGAGTACCCGCATGGCCGCCGCTCAGCCCTATTTCGATGAGTCCCACCAACTGGTTCGCGACAGCGTTCGGCGCTTCGTCGAGCGCGAGATACTGCCGCATATCGACGAATGGGAAGAGGCCGAGGAATTCCCCCGTGAGCTCTACCTCAAGGCGGGTGCGGCGGGCATCCTCGGCATTGGTTATCCCGAGCAGTATGGCGGCAGCCATGAGGGTGACGTATTCGCCAAGGTGGCGGCCAGCGAGGAGCTGATGCGCAGTGGCTCGGGCGGCCTGGTGGCCGGGCTCGGTTCGCTGGATATCGGCTTGCCGCCCGTCGTCAAATGGGCCAGGCCGGCGGTGCGCGAGCGTGTGGTGCCACAGGTGCTGGCCGGTGAGAAAATCATGGCATTGGCGGTGACCGAGCCCTCCGGCGGCTCCGACGTGGCCAATCTCAAGACCCGTGCCGTGCGCGACGGCGATCATTACCGCGTCAGCGGCAGCAAGACCTTCATCACCAGCGGTGTGCGTGCCGATTACTACACAGTGGCGGTGCGCACCGGCGGTGAGGGCTTCGGCGGCGTCAGCCTGCTGCTGGTGGAGAAGGGCACGCCGGGTTTCAGTGTCGGCCGCAAGCTGAAGAAGATGGGCTGGTGGGCGTCCGACACTGCCGAGCTGTTCTTCGACGACTGCAAGGTGCCGGCGGAGAACCTGATCGGTGTAGAGAACGCCGGCTTCGCCTGCATCATGGCCAACTTTCAGAGCGAGCGCCTGAGCCTGGCGATCATGGCCAACATGACCGCGCAACTGGCCCTGGAGGAATCGCTGAAGTGGGCGCGCGAGCGCCAGGCATTCGGCAAGCCGGTGGGCAAATTCCAGGTGCTCAAGCATCGCCTGGCGGAGATGGCCACGCAGCTCGAGGTATCGCGCGAGTTCACCTACCGCCAGGCCGCGCAGATGGCTGCCGGCAAGAGCGTGATCAAGGAAATCTCCATGGCCAAGAACTTCGCCACCGATATCGCTGATCGCCTCACCTACGATGCGGTGCAGATCATGGGTGGGATGGGTTATATGCGTGAATCCCTGGTCGAGCGTCTGTACCGCGACAACCGCATCCTCTCCATCGGCGGCGGCACGCGGGAGATCATGAACGAGATCATTGCCAAGCAGATGGGGCTGTAGCCGCTGCCGTTGGAGGGGCTTTAGCCGCGACCCGCCTGAACGAGGCGAAAAAGCTCGCCGCTAAAGCGCCTCCCACGATCAGGATGCTTGTTGGCTTTGCCCCGTCTGCCGCAGGCGGGCAATGTCGCGCTGCGGTGGCGCGCCGAACAGGCGGCTGTACTCGCGGCTGAACTGCGACGGGCTTTCATAGCCCACGCGATAGCTGGCCGCGGCCGCTTCGAGGTTGTCGCACAGCATCAGACGGCGAGCCTCCTGCAGGCGCAGTTGCTTCTGATATTGCAGAGGGCTGAAGGCCGTGACGGCCTTGAAACGGTGATGCAGGGTCGACGGGCTCAGGTTCACCTCGCGGGCCAACTCCTCGATGCGCAACGGCTGGTCGAAATTGCTGCGTAGCCATTCGATGGCGCGGGAGATGCGTTGGCTCTGGCTGTCGGCTATCACCACCTCATGCAAACGATGGCCCTGCGGGCTGAGCAGCATGCGATAGAAGATCTCGCGTAGCGCCAGTGGTGCCAGCATGGCGATGTCGCGCGGGGTTTCCAGCAGGCGCAGCAGGCGGATCACCGCATCCAGCAGGCGCGGATCGAGACGGTCGAGAAACAGGGCGCGTTGCGAGGCCGCATCAGGCGTCGGAATGGGCGGCATTTCGGTGAGCAGGCTGCTGATCAGGGCCGGGTCGATCTCCAGTGCGATGCTCAGGTAGGGCGCCTCCGGGCTGGCTTCGACCACCCGGCCGATGACCGGTAGCATCACCGACGCCACCAGGTAATTGAGCGGATCGTAGACATACAGCTCGTCGCCCAGGCGTATCTCCTTGCGGCCCTGGGCGATGATGCACAGGCAGGGGTCGTAGACCGTCTGCATCGGCAGGCTTGGCGAGGTGGCGCGCGCCAGTTTGAGGCCGGGAATGGCCGTGAGGTGCAAGCCGTCGTCAGGCACGAAGCGCTCGACAAGGCGCGCCAATTCATGGCTGAGTTCGGCCAGCGGGGTGTCGAGATTCGTGGCGGTGTGAATGGGTGATTGCATGGCGCGCCTCCGGAAAGTCAACGAAGCCTAGCCAGGTTTTTCAGGCAAGTCATGAGCGACGGCAGGATTAGGCAAATATTTGCCAGTAATGGGCAAATGCCCCGTGATACTGAGTATCTCAGTGCATCCACCTGCTCTGCGCGTCTTGCGCTGCAATTTTGATGGCTGCAGTTTTAGGCAAGGATTTGCCAGTAATCGACTAACGCCCCGGTGTGTCCATCACTAATCTCTGTAGTCATCGCGCTGCTCTCGGCTCGAACGCATGCATCAGCCATTTCACCGGTGCCAACAAGTCAGTCAAGGAGCGAGAGATGTCCAGTAAATGGCTGCCTCGCTCACGTTTTTTGAGGTGCCCTGCAGAAGCGGTGGCGGCGCGGCGTTCTCCGGGCCGCAAGCAACGCCCCATGTATTGCAGCGAAATGCTGCCGGTCTGTACTGATTCAATTCCAGGAGGTTGCCATGAGCATCATTCACCGTATGACCGTTCGCGCCCGTCACGATCGTTCGACCCGGTTGGGGCAGTGCCTGGCTCGGCTGGACGAAGTAGGTCGAAGCATTCCCGGTTGTCAGCACCTGCGGATTTTCTCTTTGCGCTGTGATCCGCTGACCTGGCAGGTCGAGGGGCAATGGCGCTCGGCCGCTGCGCGAGACGCCTTTCTCGGCAGCGAAGGCCTGCGTCTGGTGTTGGCACAAGCGATAGACGAAGCGCTGTTCACCCATCTCGAATGTGCCATGGAATTGCACCGGCAGGTCGCCTGAGGTTGCCTCCGGTTAATGTTCCACGGGGCTTTCAAGCCGCTCGGCTTGCCTTTGTGAATTTATCTCTATAGATTTTCATGAAATTAATTTTAAATAATTTCATGAGTCGTTCATGTTCCATCAGGCCAATCAGCACGTCGACAGCTACTACGCCGCCACCTGTGCGGCGCAGCTGACGACCTACCCGACACTGCAAGGCGAGCGGCGCTGCGATGTGGTGGTGATTGGCGCTGGCTTCAGCGGCTTGCATACGGCCCTGCGCCTGGCAGAGGCAGGCAAGCGGGTGATCCTGCTGGAAGCCAGTCGGGTGGCCTGGGCGGCTTCCGGGCGCAATGGCGGGCAGGCGATTCTAGGTTGGTCCTGCGACATGCCGCCGCTGGAAAAGGCTCTTGGTCTGGAACGTGCGCGCCGTCTATGGGACGGCATGGCCTGGGCTGCGCGGGAATTGCGCGAGCTACCACAGCGCCATGGCTTCGACTGCGATTACCGTCGAGGGCACTTGTGGACGGCGGTGCTGCCACGACGCGTGGCGCTGCTGCATGAGTGGCAGGAACAGGCCGCCTACAAATGGGGGCATCGCGCGCTGCAGTTCGTCTCCCGCCAACAATTGCCGCAATGGGTCGCCAGCGAGCGTTACCAGGCCGGGCTTTACGACCCCGAGGCCGGGCACCTCAATCCGCTCAAATTAGCACTCGGCCTGGCCGAGGCCTTCGTCCGCGCCGGAGGGCAGATCTTCGAGCAGAGCCGCGCGCTGAGCCAGGACAAGCAGGGCGCGGGCTACCGCGTGCGTACCGCGCAGGGCAGCGTGCAGGCCGACAACCTGGTGCTGGCCTGCAATACCTATATCGACGACCTGGAGCCACGCCTTGCCCGGCGCATCCTGCCGGTCGGCACCTACCAGATCGCCACCGAACCGCTGGGTGCCGAGCGGGCCGAGGCGTTGCTGCCGCGCAATGCCTGCGTCACCGACAACCAGTTCGTGCTCGATTATTTCCGTCGCACGCCCGATCACCGCCTGCTGTTCGGCGGCGGCTGCACCTACCTGGGCGGTTTGCCCAAGGATATGGCAGCGGCCACGCGACCTTTCCTCGAACGCGTTTTCCCGCAACTGTCGGGCGTGGCCATCGATTTCGCCTGGGGTGGGCATATCGATATCACCCGTGCGCGCACGCCGGATATCGGCGGCGAAAACGGCCGCTACTGGCTGCAGGGCTTTTCCGGCCATGGCGTGTTGCCGACCCTGGCCGCAGCCCGCGCGGTGAGCGACGCCATTCTCGGTGATGACGAGGAACTGTCCCTGTACCGGCAACTGCGCAACCCCGACTTCCCCTTCAACGAACACCTGGCTGCGCCTCTGGAGGCCATCGGCAAGGCCTGGTATCGACTGCGAGACAGCTTCTGACATGGACAGCGCCGAGATGAATCAGAATCTGGAGATGGCGGCCCTGGCCGTGCTCATCCACGATCTGCGCAAGCATAAGAAGGTCACCCTCAACGAGCTGGCCGAGCGTATCGGCCGCTCGGTGGGCTTTCTCTCGCAGGTCGAGCGTGGCCTGTCACGCCCCACGGTGGCGGATCTGACCGCCATCGCCGAGGCGCTCGACGTGCCCACCACCTATTTCTACAGCTTGCCCAAGCCCAAGGCGCTGGACTGGGTGACCCGGCCCGACGAGCGCCGCACCCTGTACCTGGCCGGAGGCATCACCGACATCATGGCTTCGCCGACGCTGCAGGGCGCCTTCATGGTGGTCGACAGCCTGCTCGAGCCCGGCGCCAGCAGTGGCGAGCGGCAGATGAGCGACCGCTCGGAGCAGGCCGGCTACGTGCTCGAAGGCCAATTGACACTGTGGCTGGGCGAGGACGAAGAGAGCGCCACCCTCTACCCCGGCGATGTTTTCCAGGTGCCGAGCTATGCGCGCCTGCGTTATGCCAACCAAGGCGACACCCCGGCGCGGGTGTTGTGGATCTATACCTGACCTCCCGTAAAGCGGAAATAACCCTAATGAACGCCACCCGAGTCGAGCTGCTCGATGAAGTCCGTCAATTTCGCCAGGCCCACCCCGAGGTGCGCTTCGTCGACCTGATCTGCCTGGATATCCCTGGGCATTTTTATGGCAAGCGCTACCCCATCGAGATGCTGGAGAAGGTCGCCGCCGGCAGCGCCCTGAAACTGCCGCAGAACTGCGTGCTGCTCGGCGCCCAGGGCGGACTCTACGAGATCGGCGACTACTGCTTCCATGACGGCGACCCGGACGCACCCCGGCGGCTGATCCCCGGCACGCTCAAGCTGGTGAGCTGGGAGCGCCAGCCGCTGGGGCAGATGCTGATCAGCTCCGACGGCACCGAAGCGCCCATCGAATTCGAGCCGCGCGAGGTGCTGGCGCGCGTGGTGCAGCGCCTGGCCGCGCGTGGCATTCGCCCGGTGGTAGCCTTCGAGCTGGAGTTCTACCTGTTCGACAAGGCGCTCAAAGACGGTTTGCCACAGTACCCGCGCGATGACCTTAGTGGCGATGCCGACGACCAGCCGAACATGCATATCGAACGGCTGTCGCGCTTTGCCGAGGTGCTCGACGACATCAGCGAGACCGCGCGCCTGCAGGGCATCGACACCACGGTGATCACCGCCGAGATCGGCCCCGGGCAGTTCGAGATCAACTTCAGCCACAACGCCGATCCCATGCAGGCCGCCGACTGGTCGGCGCTGTTCTGCCGGGTGACCCGTGGCGTGGCGCTCAAACACGGCCATCGCGCCAGCTTCATGGCCAAGCCCTACCTGCAGTATCCGGGCAGCGGCATGCACATCCACGTCAGCCTGTACGACGAGGCCGGTGACAACCTACTGGCCCGTGATCAGCAGCGCCCGTTGCGCCATGCCGTCGCCGGTTGCCTGGAACTGCTGCCGGAGCTGATGCCGATCTACGCGCCGAACCACAACAGCTACCGCCGCTTCGGCGCCCAAGTGAACTCGGCGAGCAAGGCCAGTTGGGGCTTCGAGGATCGCGACGCCTGCGTGCGCATTCCCGAATCGGACACGCGCAACCTGCGCCTGGAGTTCCGCTTGCCGGGCGCCGATGCCAACCCCTACCTGGTGCTGGCGGCGCTGCTAAGCAGCATCGAGCAGGGCCTCGACGCCCAGGTCGAGCCCATCGCACCGCTGAATGACGACCGCGCCAGCGGCGTCGACTTTCCCAAGGACATGCTCGACGCCGTGCGCCGTATGCAGGCCAGCGAGCGCGTCGCCGCAGGCCTCGGTAGCGAGTTCGTCATGGTCTATTGCGAAAACAAACGCCAGGATCACCTGGCCTTCATGCACGACATCAGCCCGCGCGAATACCGCTGGTACCTGTGATGTCCCGAAGCTAAGAACCTGCTCACGATCTTGCGAGCTAGAGATAAACGGTGGCGAAATCGCCCGAAGAAGCGGAGTTTACGAGCTGTAAATGAGCATTCTTAGGGGATTTCAACGCCGTTTAGCCGACGCGCAGCAGATCGTGGGCTGGTTCTGAGGAGGCGATATGAATAACTCGAAAACCGCACACTGGCAGGCTCTGAGCCAGGCCCATCACCTGGCGCCGTTCAGTGATTACAAGCAACTGGCCGAGAAGGGCCCGCGCATCATCACCGAGGCCAAGGGTGTGCACCTGTGGGACAGCGAGGGCCACAAGATTCTCGACGGTATGGCCGGGCTGTGGTGCGTGGCCGTCGGCTACGGCCGCGAGGAACTGGTCGAAGCTGCTGCGAAGCAGATGCGCCAATTGCCCTTCTACAACACCTTCTTCCAGACCGCCCACCCGCCGGTGCTGGAGCTGGCCCATGCCATTTCGCAACTGGCACCGGCTGGCATGAAGCATGTGTTCTTCACCGGTTCGGGCTCGGAGGGCAACGACACCATGCTGCGCCTGGTGCGCCACTACTGGGCATGCAAGGGCCAGCCGAGCAAGAAGATCATCATTGGTCGTGATAACGGCTACCACGGCTCCACCGTGGCCGGTGCCAGCCTCGGCGGCATGAAGTTCATGCACGAGCAGGGCGACCTGCCGATCCCGGGCATCGCTCATATCCCGCAGCCGTACTGGTTCGGTGAAGGTGGTGACAAGTCGCCGGAAGAATTCGGCATCTGGGCTGCCGACCAGTTGGAGCAGAAGATTCTCGAACTGGGCGTGGACAATGTGGCGGCTTTTATCGCCGAGCCGGTGCAGGGTGCCGGCGGCGTGATCATCCCGCCGGAAACCTACTGGCCACGCATCAAGGAAATTCTCGCCAAGTACGACATCCTGTTCGTCGCCGACGAGGTGATCTGCGGTTTCGGCCGTACCGGCGAGTGGTTCGGCAGCCAGTACTACGAGCTGAAACCCGACCTGATGACCATTGCCAAGGGCCTGACCAGCGGCTACGTGCCCATGGGCGGGCTGATCGTCAGCGACAAGGTGTTCGAGGTGATCGAGGCGCACGGCGACTTCAACCACGGCTTCACCTATTCCGGCCACCCGGTGGCGGCGGCGGTGGGCCTGGAAAACCTGCGCATCCTCAAGGAAGAGGGCATCGTCGAGCGGGTCAAGGCCGAAACCGCGCCCTACCTGCAAAAGCGCCTGCGTGAACTGGCCGATCACCCACTGGTGGGCGAAGTGCGCGGCCTGGGCATGCTCGGTGCCATCGAGCTGGTGCAGGACAAGGCCACACGCAAGCGCTTCGCCGGTGATGTAGGTGTGGGCATGGTCTGTCGTGGCCACTGTTTCGACAATGGTCTGATCATGCGCGCCGTGGGCGACACCATGATCATCGCGCCGCCTTTGGTGATCAGCCAGGCGGAAGTGGATGAGCTGGTGGAGAAAGCGCGCAAGTGCCTGGATCTGACCTGGGAACAGGTGCGTAATCTGGTGTAGCGCGTCGAGGTGCGCGCAGCGCATCCTACAGGTGTCTCGGCTTGCTCGACCGTAATAAGGCGCCAGCCAAAGGAAACCCCGCCACCGTTATCCGGTGGCGGGGTTTCGTGTTTTCGGGGCGGGCTCAGACGATGGTCAGGGTGACATCGATATTGCCGCGGGTGGCATTGGAGTAGGGGCAGACGATATGCGCGCGATCCACCAGGGTCTGCGCCGCGTCGCGATCCAGGCCTGGCAGGCTGATGCGCAGTTCCACTTCGATGCCGAAGCCGGTAGGGATGGCGCCGATGCCCACGCTGCCTTCGATGAAGGTATCTGCCGGGATGCTCAGCTTGTCGCGAGCGGCGACGAACTTCAGGGCACCGAGGAAGCAGGCCGAATAGCCAGCGGCGAACAGTTGTTCCGGGTTGGTGCCGTTGCCGCCAGCACCGCCGAGTTCTTTCGGGGTGGTCAGGGCGATGTCCAGCACGCCGTCAGAAGAAACGGCGCGGCCTTCACGGCCACCAAAGGCTTCAGCGGTGGCACGGTAGAGAACGTTTTCGATGGTCATGGCGGTAATCCTCGCAGGTTCGATAAAAGGATGGGTGGTTCGCTAATGTCTTGTGCGCTAACCGATTCCATGGAGATGAATGTATTGCGCAAATATTTTGTGCGCAAGTTAATTTTCAGGAGTATTTAGCTATAAGGCTTGCTTGTCGATGGAATAAGCAGATGCCACGAGGCCTGCAGGCGGAGGGTAGGGTGCGCTATGCGCACCACGCGGTTCCCATAGCGAGCGCGTCTGGCGCCGATGCAGTCTGGTGTAGCGTCAGAGGGCGTCTTGCAGGTGACGGCGCAGCTCCACCAGGCCGTCGCGCAACTCGCCGAGCTGTTGCAGATTCAGGCCGGTGGCTTTGAGGATGCAGGCCGGCAAGGCCTTGGCTCGCTCGTGCAGGGCACGGCCCTGATCGGTGAGGTATAGCTGCACCACGCGTTCGTCTTCGCTGCTGCGTCGGCGTTGCAGCAGGCCCTCGCTCTCCAGGCGCTTGAGTAACGGGGTGAGCGAGCCTGGGTCGGTGAGCATGCGTGCGCTGATCTCGCTGACGGTGATGCCTTCGTTTTCCCACAGCACCAGCATGGCCAGGTACTGTGGGTAGGTGAGACCGAGCGCCTGCAACAGGGGCTTGTAGGTCTTGGTCATCAGCAGCGAAGTGGAATAGAGGGCGAAGCAGAGCTGGTTGTCCAGCATCAGCTCGGCGCAGGGTTCCACGGGAGAGGTCATGGCAGAGGCCTGTGAAATCTAGGAGCGCTTACGTTAGCGCGCTAATCATCGTTGCGCCAGAGATCGGTGCGGGCCGGCCCGCACCGGGTAAGGCTCAGCCGCAGGACACGCGGGTGATGACGCCCTGATCATCGACATTCAGGTTCAGGCGCTGACCGTTGTATTCCAGGGTCACCACGCTGCGTGGGGTGAGGATACGTGCGCTGCTGGCACCGGCCTCCTGGCGGGCCTGCTCGAGCAGTTCGGCGCTGGCGGTCTGGCCCTTGAAGTGCTCGGCGGCGGATGAGGTGCAACTGTCAGGTGTGGGGCCGCTTGGGGCGGCGGCAGGCGTCGGTTTTTCAGCGGTGCTGCTGCAACCGGCAGCGAGCAGGGTGGCTGCGAGGATGAGGCAGAGGCGGGTGTTGAGGTTCAATGCGAGGCTCCTTGGGTTACTGCGCGCCCTCCAGGCGCGCCAGGCGTTCTTCGAGTGCGGCGATACGCGCTTCCAGTTCGACCAGACGATCGTCGTTAGGTGCCGGGGCTTCGCTGCGACTGCTGGGACGGCTGGCCAGCAGGCTCTCCAGGTCGGCTTGCTCGCCCAGCAGGTGCATGTAGCGATCTTCGCGCTGGCCGCTCTGGCGTGGTAACAGCACGACCAGGCCGCGACCGATCAGGCGCTCCAGTTGGTGCTGGATCTCTTCGACGTCATCGAAGTCGTGCATGCGGTTGCTGCGGGTGAGCAACTCGTTGAGGGTTTGCGGGCCGCGCAGCAGTAGCAGGCCGAGCAACGCGGTCTGTGGTTTGACCAGCTCCAGTTGCTTGTCGCAGCGCTGTTCCCAGCGGTCGGCGCGGCTGCCCATCACCAGGTGCACCAGCTTGCGGCCTTCCAGGCTGCGCAGGTAGCGCCCGACCTCGCCGGTCTCCAGGGTCATCAGCGGCTCGCGGCTGGTCTTCTGGTTGCAGGCCAGTTGCACGGCGTTGAGGGTCAGCGGGTAGCTTTCCGGGGTGGTCAGTTGCTTTTCGATCAGGCAGCCGAGGATGCGCACTTCGATGGCGTGTAGCGGGGTTTCGCCAACCAGCGGTGAGGGGGTGTAGGGCATGGCTCGATCCTGGGCAGTGATGACCTGCCTAGCCTAACGTATCCGTGCTCGGTCGGCAGGCTGCAATCTGTGTGAGGGCATGTCGGGGGCCTGTTCCTGCTCTGGTCTGGCCACATACACTGGCGGTGTCGAGCCTTCCCACTGCAACCAAGGCGCCTGTATGAGCAAGAGCGTGGAATTCTTCTTCGATCTGGGCAGCCCGGCATCCTACCTGGCGTACACCCAGTTACCGGCGCTCTGTCGAGAAAGCGCTGCCCAGCTACGGTATAGGCCGATGCTGTTGGGCGCCGTATTCCAGGCCACCGGCAATGCACCGCCCATGATGATCGCGGCCAAGGGTTTGTACATGGTGCGTGACCTGGCGCGCTTCGCCGAGCGCTATGGCGTGCCGTTGCGCTTCAACCCACATTTCCCGATCAATACCCTGGCCCTGATGCGCCTGTTGCTGGCGGTGCAACTGCATCAGCCCGAGCGTTTCGAGGATGTTTTGCATCTGCTGTTCGAGGCTATCTGGGTGGACGGGGCGAATATGGGTGATCCGCGCAAGGCGGCCGAGGTGCTGGGCAGCGCTGGCTTCGATGCCGCCGCGTTGCAGGCGCAGGCCAGTGAGCCAGTGGTCAAGGAGGCGCTCAAGGCCAACACCGCCGAGGCGATCAAGCGCGGCGTGTTCGGCGCGCCGACCTGCTTCGTCGAGGGAGAAATGTTCTTTGGCCAGGATCGGCTGGATTTCGTTCGTGACGCACTTTGCCGTTGAGGCCCTGGCACAATGGCAGGCCTTTTTTCTGGCAGCGGAGCCCATCATGAACCCCGAAGCGCTGAAACTCCTGGTGACCCGCCGCATGCCCTATGGCAAGTACAAGGATCGGCTGATCGCTGATCTGCCGGGGCACTACCTCAACTGGTTCGCCCGTGAGGGCTTTCCCAAGGGCGAGCTGGGCCAGTTGCTGGCGTTGATGCAGGAGATCGACCACAACGGCCTCAAACCGTTGCTCGATCCCTTGCGCGAACGCTCGTAGAGAGCATTCGTGGCCCGGATGCAAGCCGGGAGGCGTTTCCGCTTCCCGCGGAGTTCATCCAGGCACCAGTTACACCTGTAGGGTGCGCCGCGCGCACCGACCATGCGCATGCAAAAAAACGCGGTGCGCACAGCGCACCCTGCCTCAATGCCAGTTGCGGCCGTGATCCAGCTTCTGATCCACCAACCATTTGCCATGGGCGATGGAGGCGCGCTGGGCCTTTTCCAGGTCGGTCATGAAGGCATAGTCCACCGGCAGGGTCAGGCGTTTGCTGGTCTTGCCGTCTGGTTCGGTGATCTGGCAGCCGCCGGCCCAGGGGGTGGGCAGGCCGGGGTGTTCCATGACCGTGGCGCGGATGGTGTGGTCGCGGTGGGTGCAGGTGAGTGCGCTCATGGGTGTGGCCTCCTCGATCGAGGCGCTGCCCTCGGTGTCGACGCCACACCGAGGTTCCAGCCGGGGCCAGTAGCGACGCCGCGTGGATGAGTGTGCGTCTGCCCTTAACCTTAGCGCAGATATGAACCGGCCGAGCTTGAGCCGATAAACGCGCAAGGTTGCGAGTTGGTCTGATTGTGCGGTGGTTTCGGTGTTGTTCGGGCCGACGTCCAGAGCGACAGACAGACAGGCAGAAATTGCCGATCCCGTAACGAGCAAGCAGCTCCGACAAAATACAGCGCAGCAAATGAAAGAGCCCCGCACTGGGCGGGGCTCTTTTGCTACAACGCTGGGATCAGGCCTGAACGACCGGGATCTGGGCGTTGGCCGCCGCTTCACGGAAGTCGGCGATCTGGTCGAAGCTCAGGTAGCGGTAGATATCGCCAGCCATGCTGTCGATATCCTTCGCGTAGGCCATGTACTCCTCGACGGTCGGCAGCTTGCCGAGAATCGAAGCGACCGCTGCCAGTTCGGCAGAAGCCAGGTACACGTTGGCGCCATCGCCCAGACGGTTCGGGAAGTTACGGGTGGAGGTCGAGACCACGGTGGAGTTGGCAGCCACACGTGCCTGGTTACCCATGCACAGCGAGCAGCCCGGCATCTCCATGCGTGCACCGGCCTTGCCGTAGATGCCGTAGTAGCCTTCTTCGGTCAGCTGGTGAGCATCCATCTTGGTCGGCGGCGACAGCCACAGACGGGTCGGGATACCGCCCTTGACCTTGTCCAGCAGCTTGCCGGCCGCGCGGAAGTGACCGATGTTGGTCATGCAAGAACCGATGAATACTTCGTCGATCTTGTCGCCGGCCACGGTGGACAGCAGACGGGCATCGTCCGGGTCGTTCGGGGCGCACAGTACCGGCTCCTTGAGCTCGGACAGGTCGATCTCGATGACTTCGGCGTACTCGGCGTCCTTGTCGGCTTCCATCAGCACCGGGTTGGCCAGCCAGGCTTCCATCGCCTGAGCACGACGCTCCAGGGTGCGGGCATCGCCGTAGCCTTCGCTGATCATCCAGCGCAGCAGGGTGATGTTGGACTGCAGGTATTCGGCGATGGCCGCTTCCGGCAGCTTGATGGTGCAGCCGGCAGCCGAACGCTCGGCGGAGGCGTCGGACAGCTCGAACGCCTGCTCGACGGTCAGGCTGTCCAGACCTTCGATCTCGAGGATGCGGCCGGAGAAGATGTTCTTCTTGCCTTTCTTCTCGACGGTCAGCAGGCCTTTCTGGATGGCGTAGTAGGGGATGGCATGCACCAGGTCACGCAGGGTGATACCCGGTTGCATCTTGCCCTTGAAGCGCACCAGAACGGATTCCGGCATGTCCAGCGGCATGACGCCGGTGGCGGCGGCGAAGGCCACCAGGCCGGAGCCGGCCGGGAAGCTGATGCCGATCGGGAAGCGGGTGTGCGAGTCACCGCCGGTGCCGACGGTGTCCGGCAGCAGCATGCGGTTCAGCCAGCTGTGGATGATGCCGTCGCCCGGACGCAGGGACACGCCGCCACGGGTGCGGATGAAATCCGGCAGGGTGTGGTGTGTGGTGACGTCGATCGGCTTCGGATAGGCAGCGGTGTGGCAGAAGGACTGCATCACCAGGTCGGCGGAGAAGCCCAGGCAAGCCAGGTCTTTCAGCTCGTCGCGGGTCATCGGACCGGTGGTGTCCTGGGAACCTACGGTAGTCATCTTCGGTTCGCAGTAGGTGCCCGGACGCACGCCTTCGACGCCGCAGGCCTTGCCGACCATCTTCTGCGCCAGGGTGTAGCCCTTGCCGCTGTCAGCCGGTTGTTCCGGCTTCTTGAACAGGTCGGAGGCGCCCAGGCCCAGTTCGGCACGCGCCTTCTCGGTCAGGCCACGGCCGACGATCAGCGGGATACGGCCGCCAGCGCGGACTTCGTCGAGCAGCACCGCGGTCTTCAGCTCGAAGGTGGTGATGACTTCGTCGGTGCCGTGCTTGCAGACCTTGCCGGCGTGCGGGTAGACGTCGATCACGTCGCCCATGTTGATGTTCGACACGTCGAATTCGATCGGCAGGGCGCCGGCGTCTTCCATGGTGTTGTAGAAGATCGGGGCGATCTTGGAACCGAAGCAGAAGCCGCCTGCGCGCTTGTTCGGCACATAGGGGATGTCGTCGCCGAAGAACCACAGCACCGAGTTGGTGGCGGATTTACGCGAGGAGCCGGTACCGACCACGTCACCGACGTAGGCCACCGGGAAGCCCTTGGCGCGGACTTCTTCGATTTGCTTCAGCGGGCCGATGGAGCCCGGCTCGTCGGGGACGATGCCATCGCGGGCCATTTTCAGCATGGCCAGGGCATGCAGCGGGATGTCAGGGCGCGACCAGGCGTCCGGGGCAGGGGACAGGTCGTCGGTGTTGGTCTCGCCCGGTACCTTGAATACGGTCAGGCTGTATTTCTCGGCAATCGCCGGACGCTTGGTGAACCACTCGCCATCGGCCCAGGACTGCAGCACGGCCTTGGCGTTGGCATTGCCGGCCTTGGCTTTCTCGGCGACATCGTGGAAGGCGTCGAACATCAGCAGGGTGTGCTTGAGTTGCTCGGCGGCGACGCTGCCCAGAGTGGCATCATCCAGCAGCTCGACCAGGGTGGCGATGTTGTAGCCGCCCTGCATGGTGCCCAGCAGCTCGACGGCGCGCTGTTGGCTGATCAGGGGGGAAGAGGCTTCGCCCTTGGCAACGGCAGAGAGGAAACCGGCCTTGACGTAGGCAGCTTCGTCCACGCCTGGCGGTACGCGGTTGGTGATCAGGTCTACGAGGAATTCTTCTTCGCCAGCCGGCGGGTTTTTCAGCAGCTCGACCAGGCCTGCGGTTTGTTCGGCGTTCAGCGGCTGGGGCACGATACCCTGAGCGGCACGCTCTGCTACGTGTTTGCGATAGGCTTCAAGCACAGTTATTACCCTCATCAGTGGTCCCAAAGGGTTGTCCGGGACGCGATCCAGATACCCACGAACCAGGCGCTTTTCGACTTTATGAGCCGATCAGCCGAGGTTTCATGAGTTTCTTGTAGAAGCTGCTTTCAAAGTTTTACGCCGGCAGGACGCGTTCTGATGAGGGCGCGCAGACGCTCGGGGGGACTCCAAGTGGCTGCGCCGCCATCGTACCTGCAGGATCGACTGTGCTCGTGACGCTTTGAAAACAGCTTCCAACGGACATTGGTGCCTTTACAAGGCGGGGCGATTCTAATGGAAAACGCGAACAAAGTTAAGCTGATGTCCTTGTCGCGACAGGCCGCTGAAAACGTGGGCGAGGCAGGCAATACAAGGCAAAAACGACCGAAAAAGCGCAGTTTAGTCGTTCTAAATGAGCATTTTGAGGCCGTTTTTAACGCAGTAGTGCCAACGCAGGTAGTTTTCAGTGGCCTGTCGGCAGGGGTGATCTGGATTAGACAAAGGGCTAAGATGCCAGGCCGTTTGTCTTCAGCTGTCGTCTCGTCATGTCCAATCAGCGCATCAAGACCCCTTGCGTGGGGTTGTGTTCAACCGTTTACGGCGATGTCGTGTGCCGGGGTTGCAAGCGCTTCCATCATGAAGTGATCAACTGGAACAGCTACAGCGAGGACGAGAAGCGCGCCGTCTGGACACGCCTGGAAGTGTTATTGGTACAGGTGATGACGGCCAAGGTGGAAGTGTTCGACGAGCAACGCCTGCGCGCTCAGCTGGAGCAGCGGCAGATCCGCTTCGTGCCGCAGCAGTCGCCGTATTGCTGGGCCTATCAATTGATCGCGCGCGGCGCGCGGATGATCAATCAGCTCGATGCCTACGGCATGGTCTTGCTCCCCGAGTTCCGCAACTGGACGCTGCCCGAACTGCGCGATGCCATCGACCGTGAGTTCTTCCTGCTCTCCGAGGCGCATTACGAACGCTATATAGCGCCGAGGTTCTTGCGCGAGGGGCTGGAAGTCCGCGTGTGAGAGGCGATGCCCGTAGCCCCGTAGGGTTCGGCTGCAGTGCCTTGTCAAAGCGCTGGTGCGCATGGCGCACCCTACGTCCAGGCAGTTCTTCGAGATGGGCGATGACTTCTCCGGCTTGAGCACCAGCCCCGTAGGGTGTCGCGGGGCCGCCTAGGCTATGCGCACCGTTTCCGGGTTCGGCTAGATTGCCTTGTCAAACCGCTGGTGCGCACGGCGCACCCTACATCCTAACGCTGGGCGACGAGCTCTTCGAGGTGGGCGATGACTTCATCCGGCTTGAGAACCAGCACGTCACTTTCCAGGGCGTCGAGTATGACCTCGGCGGTATTGCCGATCAGCGCGCCGGACAGCCCGGTGCGCGCCACCGTACCGATCACCGTGACGACGGCATCGAGCTGGTGGGCGACCTGCGGAATCACCACGTCAGCCGGGCCTTCGAGCACGTGCAGGCGCTCGTCGCTGATGTCGTACTCGGCCTGGAAGCTGCGGCACTGCTCGCGGTAGCGCGCCTCGATGGTTTCCTTGAGCTGAAAGGTGGGGTCGGCAGCCGACAGCATCGGTGTCGGGTGCGCGGTGGTCACGTGCAGGTTGCCCTTGGCCAGGCCGGCGATATCGTAGCCATGGCTGATGATGCCGGCGTGCAGGGTGCGATGTTCACCGTCGGCATTGCCGACATCCACGGCGGCGAGCACGTTGCCGCCGGTCCAGGGGCGCTCGGTCTTGACCATCAGCACCGGGCCCGGGCAGTAGCGCAGCAGCTTCCAGTCCTCGGGGGTGAGGATTGCCTTCTTCAGCGGGTTGTCCGGCAGGTGCTGCTTGATCACCAGGCCACAGCCCTCGGCCTGCTGCACGGCGATGATGGTCTGGTGCGGGTTGTCCTCCCAGGCCTGCTGGGTGGTGACCTTGAAGCCCTCCTGGCTCAGAGCGCCTTGCAGGTCTGCAAGCAGGGCGGCGTGATCGCCTTTCCTGTCGCAGACCAGCAGATGCAGGTGCGACTGGGTGACTCCCGCTATCAGTTTTGCCCGCTTCAGTGCGAGGCCTTCGGGGTGTTGAGGATCCACCACCACCAGAATGCTACGGATCGCTTGCATGGTCGTCTCCCTGGGAATTAATGGCGCTTGTCTCACTATAGGTGCGTCGCAGTCGGCGGCTCCTTGACCTGCATCAACGCTGTGCTGGTCGCCTGCTCCGTCACTCGTATAATGGCCCGCCATTTTCAACCTCGCCAGCACCGAGAGCGCTTCAATCATGATGTCAAATGCCCAGCATGTTCCGAGTAACGGCGCGGAATCTGTGTCTATCCTGCAAGAGATTCTCGAGTTCCTCGGCGGCGTCGCCACCCCTGACGCCTGGCTGGACGAAGCCCTGCGCCAGCAGGAGATCCTTCTGCTCGATCACCGCAACCTCGAGTACAAGGCGGCGCAGACCGCGCTGAGCCTCATGGGTCGCTACCTGACCAAGACCGAATTGACCGCAAGAATGTCGCGTCTGGCCCGTGAGGAGCTGGTGCACTTCGAGCAGGTGAGCAAGATCATTCGTGGCCGTGGCATCGAGGTTCGCCATGTATCGGCGTCGCGCTATGCCGCTGGCTTGCGTGCGTTGCTGCGTGGTGGCGAAGTGGAGCGGCTGGTGGATGTGCTGGTAGTGGGGGCCTTTATCGAGGCGCGTTCATGCGAGCGCTTCGCCGCTCTGGTGCCGCGACTGGATGCCGAGCTGGCCAAGTTCTACGCCGGCTTGCTGGAGAGTGAGGGGCGCCACTATCGCGGCTATCTCAAGCTGGCTTACCTGTACGGCGAGGCGGCCGATGTCGATGCACGCATCGAGGTGGTAAGGGCGGTGGAGCGGGAACTGATCACCTCGCCGGATGAGCAGTTTCGTTTCCACAGTGGCATACCCCTTTAGCAGGCTGTACTCAACAGGCACCAGCCGCTGTCGGCGGCGCTAGCGAGGCCTTGTCTCCGCGCAGGATGAGCAGCGCCAGCAGCACCAGCAGCAAGGACACGGCAGCCAGGCCGAAGAACACGCCCTGCAAGGAGCCGACCGTGTCGCGGACGTAGCCGGCCAGCAGGTTGCCCAGTGCGCCGCCCAGGCCAAAGGCGACCATGCAGATGCCGCTGATCTGCATGGTGGCGGTGGACGAGTAGCGGCGATTGACCCAGCCGGCGACTATGCCCCACATGGGAAAGTACATCAGGCCATAGCCGAAGCCTGCAAGCAGGGCCCAGCGCCCCGGATCCTGGGCAAAGGCCCACAGGCCCAGGGTGAAGCCGCTGAAGATCACCAGCAGCGCCATACCGTGACCCTTGCGGTCGGCCAGCCTGCCGATGAGCAGGCCGGCGAGCATGCCGCTGCCGCCGACCATCGCCCAGGTGTAACCGCCCAGCGTGGCCGGTAGGCCGAGTTCATCCAGATAGGTGTTGAGCCAATAGGAAAACGGCATGGTGGTGAACCCTACCAGCAGGCAGATCAGGCAGGCGATCAGGGCGGTGCGCTCACCGAGGATGACGGCCAGCAGGCGCCGGGGTGCAAGCATCGCCTCGTGATTGTTCTGCTGCGCTACCGGCATCTTCGGCAGGTGCCGCAGCAGGTGCCATGTGAGGCACACCACCAGTGCGCCGAACAGCGAGGCGAGCTGCCAGCTCATCTGCCAGCCGAGCGTCGGCACCACCAGCAGTATCAGCAGGCCGTTGATGGCATAGCCCCAGGCCGTGCCGCTGGAGGCGCAGGAGAGGTAGGTGGCGCGATCCTCGGGGCGGGCGCAGCGGCTCAATATCTCGACGATGCAGCCCCAACTGAGCGCGGCACTGGCCGCCAGGCAGGTCAGCACCAGGCTGATGGCGATGGGGTCGCGTAGCTGCGACATGCTCAACAGCAGGCCGCTGCAAAGAATACCGGTGAGCAGGGCCAGGCGGCTGGTGCCCAGGCGATGACCGAGCGCGCCGAGCAGCAGAGCGCCGCCGAGATAGGCCAACTGGGTCAGCGCGCCGATCGCCGCCAGTTGCCAGGCACTGAAGCCGATCGATGCCCCCATGAAGGGCAGCACGGCAGCGAACAGAAACATGCCGAATCCATGGCTGACGATCTGGTTCAGGGCGAACGTAATGGGCATCCGCATGGATTCGGGCTCCGAAAAGGTTGGCTGGGCGTCCGCGGGCAGCGGATGACGCCTAACATAGAGGCTTGCCAGAGTTCGCGGAAACGATAAATATTGATCGTCATCTTCAATAAAGCTGAATTCTGCGATGCGCGACCTACCCATAGCCCTGCTGCGCACCTTCGTAGTGGTCGCCGAGACGCTCAACCTGACCAGCGCAGCGCTGCGCCTGCATCGCGCGCCGTCGACCATCAGCATGCAGCTCAACCGCCTGGAGGCCCTGGTGGCCACCGAGCTGCTGCAGCGTGGGCAGTATGGTGTGCGGCTGACCTATGCCGGGGAGCAGTTGAAAACCCATGCCCAGCAGTTGCTCAACCTGCATGACCGCGTGCTGGGAAGCTTTCGCCATGCCGAGGTGGGCGGGCGGGTGCGCCTGGGCACCCATGACCAATACGCCACGCGTACGCTCACGCCGCTGCTGGAGGCGTTCGTGCTGAGTTATCCCGAGGCCAGTCTGGAGGTGCTCTGCGACCATCGCCCCGAATACCTGGCGGCATGCGTGGCGGAAGGCAGGCTGGATCTGGCCCTGGCGGAGATGCCTGTGGCTTCTGGCGGCGGTAGCCGGCTATTTCGCGATCAACTGATCTGGGTACGCACCGAGATGCATGCGCCGCACCAGCGCGCCCCCTTGCCGTTGGCGGTATTCGTCGAGGGCTGTCTGCACCGTGACTCGGCCTGTGCGGCGCTTGCCGCAGCCGGCATTCCGTACCGAATCGCCTTCGCCAGCCAGAGCCGCGCCGGCGTGCTGGCCGCCGTGCGTGCCGGGATCGGCGTGGGCATCATTCCTCGCTCGACGCTGGAACCTGATCTCAGCGTGATCGAGGAGGGCTTGCCGGGATTGCCCGCCACGGATGTCACCCTGTTCGTCGCCGATCAGGTCAACGAGGCCACCCGGCGCCTGGCCCAGACCATTGAGGAAAGCCCGCAGTACCGCCTGGCAGGCTGATCAGGCAAGCGGGAAGGGCGCCTGCTGCCAGTCCGTGCCGTCTATCTGCAATGCCCAGCCCTGGCGATCCCAGTCTCCCAGCACGATGCGCCGCGCCGCTTGGCCGTTCACGATCAGCTCATGCACTGCCGGCCTGTGGGTGTGGCCGTGGATCAGCGTACGCACGCCGTGCGCGGCCATCACCCGGATCACTTCCTCCGGCGTGACATCGACGATCTCGCTGGCCTTCATCCGCGTTTGCGCGCGGCTTTCGTTGCGCAGCTTGCGCGCCAGCTTCTGCCGGGTGGCGAGCGGCAGATTACGCAGGATCAGCAGTGATAGCGGATTGCGCAGCCAGCGGCGCAGCTTCATATAGCCGACATCCAGGGTGCACAGGCTGTCGCCATGCATCAGCAGCACCGGCTCGCCGCCCAACTGCACCAGGCTCGGATCCTTCAGCAACGTGCAGCCCGCCTCACGGCAGAAACGCTTGCCGATGAGAAAGTCGCGATTGCCATGCATCAGGTAGATACGCGTGCCGGCGTCGCTCAATTCACGCAGGGCTTTAGCGATCTCGCGCTGGAAGGGCGTCATGCCGTCGTCGCCGATCCACACCTCGAAGAAGTCGCCGAGGATGTACAGCGCCTCGGCCTGGCGCGCGCGCGTGGCGAGAAAATGCAGAAACGCCCGGGTGATGTCCGGGCGTTTCTCTTCGAGGTGCAGATCGGAGATCAGCAGGATCATCGACTTACTCGGCTACTACTTCAGCCTTTTCGATGATCACGTCTTCCACTGGAACGTCCTGATGGCCGGCTTTCATGGTGGTGGCGACGGCCTTGATCTTCTCGACCACGTCCATGCCTTCGACCACTTCACCGAATACGGCGTAGCCCCAGCCCTGCACGGTCGGGGCGCTGTGGTTGAGGAAGCTGTTGTCGGCAACGTTGATGAAGAACTGCGCGCTGGCCGAATGCGGCTCCATGGTGCGGGCCATGGCGATGGTGCCGACCTTGTTGGCGACGCCGTTGTTGGCTTCGTTCTTGATCGGTGCGCGGGTTGGCTTCTGCTTCATGCCCGGCTCGAAACCGCCGCCCTGGATCATGAAGTTGCCGATCACACGGTGGAAGATGGTGCCGTCGTAGTGGCCTTCCTTCACGTATTGCTCGAAGTTGGCCACGGTTTCCGGGGCCTTGTCGGCGAACAGGTTCAGGGTGATGGCGCCGTGGTTGGTGTGCAGTTTGATCATGATCGTATCCGTGATGAGGCAGATTCGAGCCGGTGGCTCGTGGGTGAACAGCCCTAGCAGGTTGGTATGCACCCTGTCAGGGGCTTGACAGGTTGGTTATGATACGGACTTTGCCCGATGCGGCCTACCCTGCGCCGCGCCAGTATTGTTAAGGACACCATGAGCAAGCCCACCGTCGAAAAAGCTGCCAACTTCCTGCGCCCCATCGTCCAGGCCGATCTGGACAGCGGCAAGCACGCCCAGATCGTGACCCGCTTTCCGCCGGAGCCCAACGGCTACCTGCACATCGGCCATGCCAAGAGCATCTGCCTGAACTTCGGCCTGGCCGAAGAGTTCGGCGGCCAGTGCAACCTGCGCTTCGACGACACCAACCCGGCCAAGGAAGACCAGGAATACATCGACGCGATCAAGGCCGACGTGCAGTGGCTGGGCTTCAACTGGGCCGGCGAGGAGCGCTACGCCTCCAATTACTTCGATCAACTGCATGCCTGGGCTGTCGAGCTGATCAAGGCCGGCAAGGCCTTCGTCTGCGACCTCAACGCCGAGCAAATGCGCGAGTATCGTGGCAGCCTCAACGAGCCGGGCAAGAACAGCCCGTTTCGTGACCGCTCCGTCGAGGAGAACCTCGACCTGTTCGCCCGCATGAAGGCCGGTGAGTTCCCCGACGGGGCCCGTTCGCTGCGCGCCAAGATCGACATGGCCTCGCCGAACATCAACCTGCGCGACCCGATCCTTTATCGCATTCGCCACGCCCACCATCACCAGACCGGCGACAAGTGGTGCATCTACCCCAGCTACGACTTCACCCATGGTCAGTCCGATGCCATCGAGGGCGTGACCCATTCCATCTGCACCCTGGAGTTCGAGGATCATCGCCCGTTGTACGAGTGGTTCCTGGCCAATCTGCCGGTGCCGGTACAGCCGCGCCAATATGAATTCGCCCGCCTGAACCTGAACTACACCATCACCAGCAAGCGCAAGCTCAAGCAATTGGTCGACGAAGGTCACGTCAATGGCTGGGACGACCCGCGCATGTCGACGCTGTCTGGCTACCGTCGTCGCGGTTACACCCCGGCCTCGATCCGCACCTTCTGCGACATGATCGGCGTCAACCGTGCCGGTGGTGTGGTGGACATCGGCATGCTGGAATTCGCCATCCGCGAAGATCTGGACGCCAACGCCGCGCGCGCCATGTGCGTACTCAAGCCGCTCAAGGTGGTGATCACCAACTACCCCGAGGGCAAGGTCGAGCAGCTCGAACTGCCGCGCCACCCCAAGCAGGACATGGGTGTACGCGTGCTGCCGTTCTCCCGCGAAATCTACATCGACGCCAGCGACTTCGAGGAAGTCCCGCCTGCAGGCTACAAGCGCCTGATCCCCGGTGGTGAAGTGCGCCTGCGCGGCAGCTACGTGATCCGCGCCGACGAAGCCATCAAGGACGCCGCCGGCAATATCGTCGAACTGCGCTGCAGCTATGACGAGAACACCCTGGGCAAGAATCCGGAAGGGCGCAAGGTCAAGGGCGTGATCCACTGGGTACCGGCAGCCGAGAGCGTCGAGTGCGAAGTGCGTCTGTACGACCGCCTGTTCCGCTCGGCCAACCCGGAGAAAGCCGAAGAGGGCGGTAGCTTCCTCGACAACATCAACCCCGAGTCGCTGGTGGTGCTCAAAGGCTGCCGCGCCGAGCCGTCACTGGCCCAGGCCGCTGCCGATGAGCGCTTCCAGTTCGAGCGCGAAGGCTACTTCTGCCTGGACAAGGATTCGCAACCAGGCAAACCGGTCTTCAATCGCACCGTGACCCTGCGCGATTCCTGGGGGCAGTAAATGGCACTGAGCATTTACAACACCCTGACCAAGACCAAGGACGCCTTCAAACCGCTGGTCGATAACCAGGTGCGCATGTACGTGTGCGGCATGACCGTCTACGACTTCTGCCATATCGGTCATGCCCGGGTGATGGTCGCCTTCGACGTGATCACTCGCTGGCTGCGCCAGCGTGGCTATGACGTGACCTACGTGCGCAATATCACCGACATCGACGACAAGATCATCAAGCGCGCCAACGAGAACGGCGAGCCGTTCGAGGTGCTGGTCGAACGCATGATCGCGGCGATGCACGAGGACGAGGCGCGTCTCAACGTACTGCGCCCGGACATCGAGCCGCGCGCCACCGGCCATATCGCCGGCATGCACCAGATGATCCAGACCCTGATCGACAAGGGTTATGCCTATGCGCCGGGCAATGGCGACGTGTACTACCGCGTCACCAAGTTCGAGACGTACGGCAAGCTGTCGCGGCGCAAGATCGACGAGCTGAAGATCGGCGCGCGCATCGAGGTGGACGAAGTCAAGGAAGACCCGCTGGACTTCGTCCTGTGGAAGGGCGCCAAGCCGGGCGAACCGAGCTGGGATTCGCCCTGGGGCAAGGGCCGCCCGGGCTGGCATATCGAGTGCTCGGTGATGTCCACCTGCTGCCTGGGTGACACCTTCGACATCCATGGCGGCGGCCCGGATCTGGTGTTCCCACACCACGAGAACGAAATCGCGCAGAGCGAGGCGGCCACCGGCAAGCAGTACGCCAACGCCTGGATGCATGCCGGCGCCGTGCGTGTGGATGGCGAGAAGATGTCCAAGAGCCTGGGCAACTTCTTCACCATCCGTGAGGTGCTGGAGAAGTACCACTCGGAAGTGGTGCGCTACCTGCTGGTGTCCAGCCACTACCGCAGCCCGATCAACTACTCGGAAGAGAGTCTCAAGGAGGCCAAGGGCGCCCTGGAGCGCTTTTACAACGGTCTGAAAGGCCTGCCGCAAGCCGCTCCAGCCGGTGGCGAGGACTTCGTCGAGCGCTTCGGCGCGGCGATGGACGACGACTTCAACTCGCCGGAAGCTTGCGCCGTGCTGTTCGAGATGGTCCGTGAGGTCAACCGCCTGCGTGAGTCGGACGTACAGGCCGCTGCCGGCCTGGCCGCCCAGCTCAAGCAACTGGCCGGCGTGCTCGGTGTGCTGCAACTGGAGCCCGAGGCTTTCCTGCAAGCGGGTGCAGCCGGCAAGGTGGATGCCGCGGAAGTCGAGGCCCTGATCGCCGCGCGCCTGCAGGCGCGTGCCGAGAAGAACTGGGCGGAAAGCGACCGCATCCGCGACCAGCTCACCGCCATGGGCGTGGTGCTGGAAGACGGCAAGGGTGGCACCACCTGGCGCCTGGCCGAATAAGCTTCATGCCCAACGACCAAGGCCGCTTTGCAGCGGCCTTTGTCGTTTCTGCGGCTGTGTATCCCCCGACGTAGGGTGCGCTGTGCGCACGCGTAACCTGGATGCAATTCTCCGCCATGGTTCCCGGATTTTATCCGAGCTACGGAGGGGCGGTGGTGCGCATAGCGCACCCTACCGATTACGGCTCGATTGCCCCGAGCAGCACGTAGGGTGCGCCGTGCGCACCAATACTCCTGACCATGGACATAGCCGTATGCAATCCTGGGAGGAGGGTTCCCCGGATTTCATCCGGGCTACGGATCTGCGACCGTAGGCTTACGGCTCGATGGCGTCGAGCAACTGCAAGGCCAGGCGCACTCGTTCGGCATTGGGGTAGTTGCGGTTGGCGAGGATCACCAGCCCGGTGTCGCGCGCCGGCAGCAGCAGGATGTAGGCGCCGAAGCCGTTGGTCGAACCGGTCTTGTTCAGCAGCAGGTCACCCTCGGCCGGTTTGGGTGCGCTGAAGCGCTGCAGCGGGTGTGGTTGCAGCGCCATCTCGGCAGAATTGCCGGCCTGCAGTTTCTTCAGGGCGATGGGATAGGCGTAGCGCTCCCAGCCCAGCCCCTGAGTCATGTCGTCCACCTGGTAGTAACCGCGATGAGTGGAACTGATGGCCTGGCGCAGCGGGGCGGGCAGTCTGTCCGGGTGCAGGTTGGCGTCGATGAAGCGCAGCATGTCGGCGCTGGTGGATTTTACCCCGTAGGCTTCGGCATCCAGAGCGCCGGGGCTCACTCGTACCGGCCTGTCGCCACGGTAGCCCCAGGCGTATTGCTTCATGCTGGCCGGGGGAATCTGCACATGGCTTTCCTGCATACCCAGTTGTGGCAGCAGATCCTTCTCCAGCAATTGCTGAAAGGGCTCGGCCAGGCTGGCCGCTGCCAGGTGGCCGAACAGGCCGATGCTGGGGTTGGAATACAGTCGCTGCGTGCCCGGCGGATAGACCGCCTGCCAGTTGCGGAAGTAGTCGAGCGTCTGTTGGTCATTGCTGACCGCATCGGGGAACTGCAGCGGCAGGCCGCCGGCGCTGTAGGTGGCCAGATCCAGCAGGCTGATGTGGTCGAAGGCGCTGTCTTGCAGCGCCGGCAGGTACTGGCTGGCGTTATCGCTGAGGTTCAGCGTGCCGCGTGCTTCTGCATAGGCGCCGAGGGTGGCGGTGAACAGCTTGCTGATCGAGCCCAGCTCGAACAGGGTGTGGCGATTCACGGCCTGGCCGCTTTCACGGGAGGCAACGCCATAGTCGAAGAAATGCGACTGCCCCTTGTGGCTGATGGCGATGGCCATACCGGGAATCGCGTAGGCCTGCAGCGTCGGTTGTACGGCCTTGTCCACTCGCTCCTGCAGTGACGGCGACGCGCTCACCTGGGTGCAGACGAGCAAGGCCAGAGCGGCGAGCAGGGGGCGGCAGGGCTGATACATGTGGGATTCCTTTCAGGGTGGGACGAGCCCGACTGTTCGGGCTCGCTGCAGCGGCAAAACTATGGCTTGGGCCGACTGGCTGAACAAAGGTTCAGGCCCTCACACCCTGTTCACGCAGACGTTTGTACAGAGTGTTGCGGCTCAGGCCGAGGTGGCGGGCCAGGTAGGAAATATTGCCGCCACAGGCCTGGTACTGGCTGGCCAGATCGTCGGGCTCGGATTCGGGCGTCGCTGGCGAGGGCGCGTCCGTGGGCAGGTCGAGAAAGAAATCATCCGGCAGGTGCTCGGCGCGAATGGGCTGATCGTCGGCCATGACCAGTGCCACCTGCAGCACGCTGCTGAGCTGGCGCAGATTGCCGGGCCAGGGGTGGCGCTGGAACAGTTCCAGCACTTCGCGGCTGATGCCGGCCCGTTGCTGGGGTTCACGGTGCTGTTGCCACAGCTTCTCGAACAGCGCCTGCTTGTCGCTGCGCTCACGCAGTGGCGGCAGCTCCAGGTTCAGGCCGCTGATGCGGTAATAGAGGTCGGCGCGGAACTGGCCGCTGTCGACGTCCTGGCGCAGCGGGCGGTTGGTGGCCGAGATCAGGCGCACATCTACTGGATGCAGCTCGCTGCTGCCCAAAGGTTGCACGCAGCGCTCCTGCAACACGCGCAGCAGGCGGGCCTGTACGCGCAGTGGCATGTCGCCGATCTCGTCGAGAAACAGCGTGCCCTGGTGCGCCTTGCGGATCAGGCCGACATGGCCCTTGTGGCTGGCGCCGGTAAAGGCGCCTTTTTCATAGCCGAACAGTTCCGACTCCACCAGCTCCGCCGGAATGGCGGCGCAGTTGACCGCAATGAAGGGCTGGCTGGCGCGTGAGCTGGCCTGGTGCAGCGCCTTGACGAAAACCTCCTTGCCGGCACCGGTTTCCCCCTGCACCAGAATCGGGATGTCTTTCTCCAGTAGGCGTTCGGCCTGGCGGATGGCCTTGTCCATGCGAGCATCACCCAGGCTCAGCGCGTGCAGATGCGGAGCCTGAGGGCTGCTCGTGGCGGCTGGCGGACGAAAATCCCGTGCCTGGATCGGTGCCGGCCGAGCCGGGCGGCGTACCCGCGCGTGGAAGCGGAACTGGCCGGTGGTGCGCAGGTTGAAGGGTTGGCCATCCGGCTGGTTGAGCAACTGCTGCAGTGGCAGGTCGAAGAGCTGCTCGATGGCGCCATAGGTCAGCGGCTGGCCGAGCAGGTTGTCGGCGCGACGGTTGGCCGACACCACACGGCCCTGCTCGTCGAACACCACCAGGCCGGCCCAGGGGCTGTCGAGGTTGTCCAGGCTGGTGTTGAAGCTGAGCAGGTGGTACTGGTCGGCGAACAGCTTGAGGATCAGGCGGTTCTCCACCGACTGGCTCATCATCTTGACCATGCCCAGCGTGTGCGCCGGCGGCAGGTAGCTGTCGCTGGAGACATCGAGCACGGCGATCATGCGCCGCTGTTCGTCGAAGATCGGCGAGGCCGAGCCGGTCATGAAACGGTTCGCCTTGAGGAAGTGTTCATCGTGCTGGATATGCACGGCCTGGCCACAACTGAGTGCGGTGCCAATGGCGTTGGTGCCGGTGTAGCGCTCCAGCCAACTGGCGCCGGCGACGAAACCGGCGGCCTGGCGCGGCTCGATGAAGCGCTGGTCGCCCCAGGACTGCAGCAGCCGGCCCTGGTCGTCGGCGAGCATGATCAAGCAGTTGGAGTTGGCCAGGATGGTGCCGTAGTAGGGCAGTACCTCCTGGTGGGTGGTTTGCACCAGGGCCTGGCGGCTCTCCAGCAGGGCGGACAGCTCGCCTGGCGCGGGCGGGTCGAAGCGTGGGGGGCTCTGGTGGGTCAGGCCATAGTCGCGGCAGCGCGACCAGGACTCCTGGATAAGGGTGTCGTGCGCCGGAGGACGGACAGCTTCGTTCATGGTGCGATCTCTTCTTGTGGCCTCGCGATCTTTGCCGCGATCCGTCCAGTCTCGTTCAAGACTGTTCAAAGTCAACGATCAAAGTGTTCAGTTGTTCACATTCGACTGTTCAAAAGTGTTCAGTCACTGACCGCTTGGCTGTCGCTGCTCTGGGAATATTTTCTTTTAAATCAGCGGCATATGGCGATTCATAAAGCCTTGGCACGCTTGTCGCTGTAGAGGTTCGCAATCGAATGGCACGACAAGAAAAAGGACAGGCCATGTCGCTCAAGCTTGAACACGTCACCCGTATCGTCGACGGCCAGGTGCATATCGACGATGCCTGCCTGAGTTTCGAACCGGGCTCCTTCAACGTTCTGTTGGGCCGTACCCTGGCCGGCAAGACCAGCCTGATGCGCCTGATGGCCGGGCTGGATCGGCCCAGCAGCGGCCGGGTGCTGATGAACGGCGCCGACGTGACCGGCGTGCCGGTACGCCAGCGCAACGTGTCGATGGTCTATCAGCAGTTCATCAACTACCCGACCCTGACGGTGTTCGAGAACATCGCCTCGCCACTGCGCCAGGCCGGCATGGCCAAGGAGCAGATCGTCGAGAAGGTGGAGGCCACCGCGCGCATGCTGCGCATCGAGCAGTTGCTGTCGCGCTACCCGCTGGAGCTGTCCGGCGGCCAGCAGCAGCGCACGGCCATGGCGCGGGCGCTGGTCAAGGACGCATCCTTGATCCTCTTCGACGAACCGCTGGTCAACCTTGACTACAAGCTGCGCGAGGAGCTGCGCCAGGAAATGCGTGAGCTGTTCCAGGCGCGCCACACCATCGCCGTCTACGCCACCACCGAGCCCAACGAGGCACTGGCCCTGGGCGGCACCACCACAATCCTGCATGAGGGGCGGGTGGTGCAGAGCGGCAAGACCGCCGAGGTCTACCATCGCCCGCAGCAGGTGCTGGCCGCCGAGCTGTTCTCCGAGCCGGCGATCAACCTGATGCCGGGGCGTATCAGCGCCGCCGAGGTGAGCTTCGCCGACTGCGTGCACTTTCCCCTCAACCCCGATCTGCGCGATATCGCCGTGGGCGAGTACCGTTTCGGCGTGCGCCCCAGCCATATCGGCCTGGTGCCCTCCAACGACGATGATCTGGAACTGGCGGTGACCGTGGAACTGGCCGAGATCAGCGGCTCGGAAACCTTCCTCCATGTGCGCAACGAGCAGTTCGTGCTGGTGCTGCACCTGCCGGGGGTGCACGAGTACGCGGTGGATACGCCGATCCTCATCTACATCCCCACCCACAAACTCTTCGTTTTCGCCGCCGATGGGCAACTGGTGCAGGCGCCCAGCCGCCGTTCGGGGAGGGCTGCCTGATGGCCGAGATCCGTCTGCACAACCTGGCGCACAGCTACAGCACTGCGCCGAACGCGCCGCAGGATTATGCGATCCGCGAGATGAACCACGTCTGGCAGCAGGGCGGCGCCTATGCGCTGCTGGGGCCGTCCGGCTGCGGCAAGTCCACCTTGCTCAACATCATCTCCGGCCTGCTCAGCCCCTCCCAGGGCGAGGTGCAGTTCGACGGCAAGGCGGTCAACGCGCTGTCGCCGCAGCAGCGCAACATCGCCCAGGTTTTCCAGTTCCCGGTGGTCTACGACACCATGACGGTGTTCGACAACCTGGCCTTCCCGCTGCGCAACCAGGGCATGGACGAAGCGCGGGTGATGAGCAAGGTGCACGAAATCGCCGAAGTGCTGGAGCTACATCCGCTGCTGAACAAGAAGGCGCGCAACCTCACCGCCGACGAGAAGCAGAAGGTGTCCATGGGCCGCGGCCTGGTGCGCGACGATGTGTCGGCGATCCTCTTCGACGAGCCGCTGACGGTGATCGACCCGCACCTGAAGTGGAAGCTGCGGCGCAAGCTCAAGCAGATTCACGAGCAATTCAATATCACCATGGTCTACGTCACCCACGACCAGTTGGAGGCCTCCACCTTCGCCGACAAGATCGCGGTGATGTATGGCGGGCAGATCGTCCAGTTCGGCACGCCGCGCGAGTTGTTCGAGCGCCCTGGGCACACCTTCGTCGGCTATTTCATCGGCAGCCCGGGGATGAACCTGATCGAGGTGCAGCGTTGCGAGGGCGGGGTGCGTTTCGCCGATACCCTGCTGCCGCTGTCGGACGCACTCAACCAGCGTCTCGCCGAGCTGGACGGCAAGCGCCTGCAGGTGGGCATTCGCCCCGAGTTCGTACACATCTGGGAGGGTGCCTACGAAGACGCGCTGTGCGCCCGCGTGCTGCACGTCGAGGATCTCGGCACCTACAAGATCCTCACCTTCGACCTCGACGGCCAGGTGCTCAAGGCGCGCCTGCAGGAGGATCAGCCGGTGCCGCGCGAGCAGGTGTACCTGAGCTTTCCCGCGCAGTGGCTGATGCTCTACGCCGACGACTATCTGGTGGAGGTGGCGCCATGAAGGTACAGAACAACAAGGCCTGGTGGCTGGTGCTGCCGGTGTTCCTGCTGGTGGCCTTCAGCGCCATCGTGCCGATGATGACCGTGGTCAACTACTCGGTGCAGGACATCTTCGACCCGGCCACACGCTATTTTGTCGGTGTCGACTGGTATCGCCAGGTGCTGCAGGATCCGCGCCTGCACGACTCGTTGCTGCGCCAGTTCATCTTCTCCGCCTGCGTACTGCTGATCGAGATTCCGTTAGGCATCGCCATTGCCCTGTGCATGCCGACGCGCGGGCGCTGGGCCTCGCTGTGCCTGATTCTGATGGCCGTTCCGCTGCTGATCCCATGGAACGTGGTGGGCACCATCTGGCAGATCTTCGGCCGCGCCGACATCGGCCTGATGGGCTGGGCGCTGAACGCGCTGGGCTTCGACTACAACTATGCCGCCAACACCATGGACGCCTGGGTGACGGTGCTGGTCATGGATGTCTGGCACTGGACGTCTCTGGTGGCGCTGCTGTGCTATTCCGGCCTGCGCGCCATTCCCGACGTCTATTACCAGGCGGCGCGCATCGACCGCGCGTCGAACTGGGCGGTGTTCCGCCATATCCAGCTACCCAAGCTCAAGAGCGTGCTGCTGATCGCGGTGATGCTGCGCTTCATGGACAGCTTCATGATCTACACCGAGCCCTTCGTGCTCACCGGCGGCGGGCCGGGCAACGCCACCACCTTCCTAAGCCAGACCCTGACGCAAATGGCCATCGGCCAGTTCGACCTGGGCCCGGCGGCGGCGTTCTCGCTGGTGTACTTCCTGATCATCCTGCTGGTGTCCTGGCTGTTCTACACCGCCATGACCCACGACGACAAAACCCGCTGAGGCCGACCATGATGCTGCGCAAACGTCTGGCACTGCTGATCTATTTCCTGTTCATGCTGGTGCCCATCTACTGGCTGCTGAACATGTCGTTCAAGAGCAACACCGAGATTCTCGGCGGGCTCAGCCTGTGGCCGCAGAGTTTCACCCTGGACAACTACCGGGTGATCTTCACCGACCGTAGCTGGTACGAGGGCTACCTCAATTCGCTGTACTACGTCACCCTCAACACCCTGATCTCCCTCAGCGTGGCGCTGCCGGCGGCCTATGCCTTCTCGCGCTACCGCTTTCTCGGCGACAAGCACCTGTTCTTCTGGCTGCTGACCAACCGCATGGCGCCGCCGGCGGTGTTTCTGCTGCCGTTCTTCCAGCTCTATTCGTCCATCGGCCTGTTCGACACCCATATCGCCGTGGCCCTGGCGCACTGCCTGTTCAACGTGCCGCTGGCGGTGTGGATCCTGGAGGGCTTCATGTCCAGTGTGCCCAAGGAGATCGACGAGACGGCCTATATCGACGGCTACAGCTTCCCGAAATTCTTCGTGAAGATCTTCATCCCGCTGATCCGCTCCGGTATCGGCGTCACCGCCTTCTTCTGCTTCATGTTCTCCTGGGTCGAGCTGCTGCTGGCGCGCACCCTGACCTCGGTGGAGGCCAAGCCCATCGCCGCGGTGATGACCCGTACCGTGTCCGCTTCGGGCATCGACTGGGGCGTGCTGGCTGCCGCCGGGGTGCTCACCATCATCCCCGGGATGCTGGTGATCTGGTTCGTTCGCAACCATGTGGCCAAGGGCTTCGCCCTTGGTCGCGTGTAAGGGAGGTTCGTCATGAGCTGGATGGCCTGGACTCTACCCACCGCACTGTTCTTCGTCGGCATTGCCGTGCTGCTGGCCGGCATGACGCTGGTGGAGCTGCGTTGGCCCTGTGTCGAGCGCAAGGGTTTTCTGCCGATCACCACCACCCGTGGTGATCGGCTGTTCATCGGTCTGCTCGGTAGCGCCTATCTGCATCTGCTGGTGATAGGCGTGACCGACTGGAGCGTGTGGATAGCGTCATTGCTATCGCTGTTGTGGTTGTGCGCAGTCATGCGCTGGGGCTGAGCCGGGCTGCTGCCGGTGTGCCTCTCCCCAAATCCCGAGATGGAGGTCTCTATGTTCGACAATAACAACAAGACCCGACATAGCATGGCGTTGGCCGCCTTGCTGGCGTTGTCCGGTTTGAGTGGTGCGGCCTGGGCCGATGCCTATGAAGAAGCCGCGAAGAAATGGATCGCCGAGGAATTCAACCCCTCGACCCTGACCCCCGAGCAGCAGCTCGAGGAACTGAAATGGTTCATCAAGGCCGCCGAGCCGTTCCGTGGCATGGATATCAGTGTGGTGTCGGAAACCATCACCACCCATGAGTACGAGTCCAAGGTGCTGGCCAAGGCCTTCAGCGAGATCACCGGCATCAAGCTGCGCCACGACCTGCTGCAGGAAGGCGACGTGGTGGAGAAACTGCAGACGCAGATGCAGTCGGATCGCAACATCTATGATGGCTGGGTCAACGACTCCGACCTGATCGGCACCCACGCCCGCTATGGCAAGGCCATGGCCATCAGCGACATGATCAAGGGCGAAGCCAAGGACTTCACTTCGCCGACCCTGGATCTCGAAGACTTCATTGGCATTTCCTTCACCACCGGGCCGGACGGCAAGCTTTATCAACTGCCCGACCAGCAGTTCGCCAACCTCTACTGGTTCCGCGCCGACTGGTTCGAGCGCCCGGAACTCAAGGCCAAGTTCAAGGAAATCTACGGCTACGAGCTGGGTGTGCCGGTCAACTGGTCGGCCTACGAGGACATCGCCGAGTTCTTCTCCAAGCACGTCAAGGAGATCGACGGCCAGCGCGTCTATGGCCACATGGACTACGGCAAGAAGGATCCGTCGCTGGGCTGGCGCTTCACCGATGCCTGGTTCTCCATGGCCGGTGGCGGCGACAAGGGTCTGCCCAACGGCCTGCCGGTGGACGAGTGGGGCATCCGTGTCGAAGGCTGTCGCCCGGTGGGCTCCAGCGTCGCCCGTGGCGGTGCCACCAATGCCCCGGCGGCGGTGTTCGCCACACAGAAGTACGTCGACTGGATGCGCCAGTACGCGCCGCCGGAAGCCCAGGGCATGACCTTCTCCGAAGCCGGGCCGGTGCCGGCGCAGGGCGCCATCGCTCAGCAGATCTTCTGGTACACCGCCTTCACTGCCGACATGACCAAACCAGGCCTGCCGGTAGTCAACGAGGACGGCACGCCCAAGTGGCGCATGGCGCCGTCGCCCAAGGGGCCGTACTGGGAGGAGGGCATGAAGCTCGGCTATCAGGACACCGGTTCCTGGACCTTCCTCAAGTCCACGCCGGAGAAGCAGCGCCTGGCCGCCTGGCTCTACGCCCAGTTCGTCACCTCCAAGACCGTGTCGCTGAAGAAGACCCTGGTGGGCCTGACGCCGATCCGCGAGTCGGACATCAACTCGCAAGCCATGACCGACATCGCGCCCAAGCTCGGTGGTCTGGTGGAGTTCTACCGCAGCCCGGCGCGCGTGCAATGGACACCGACCGGCACCAACGTGCCGGACTATCCGCGTCTGGCCCAGCTCTGGTGGCAGTTCATCGCCGAGGCCGCCAGCGGCGACAAGACCCCGCAACAGGCGCTGGATGGCCTGGCTGCCGCGCAGGACACCATGCTTGGTCGTCTGGAGCGTTCCAAGGTGCTGGGCGAGTGCGGGCCCAAGTTGAACGAGCCGCGTGACCCGCAGTACTGGCTCGACCAGCCCGGTGCGCCCAAGCCCAAGTTGGCCAACGAGAAGCCCAAGGGTGAAACCATCGCCTACGACGAGTTGCTCAAGTCCTGGGAGCAGGCGCGCAAGTAATCGAGCTGGCAGAAACGACAACGGCACCCTCGGGTGCCGTTGTGCGTTGTGCAGCGCTGCTTATTGATGCAGGTGTTCGGCCGCGTGCAGGGTATTTTCCAGCAGTCCGGCGCGGGTCATCGGGCCGACACCGCCCGGCACCGGGGTGATCCAGCCGGCGCGGGGCAGGGCGGTCTCGTACACCACGTCGCCCACCAGCTTGCCATCCTCCTGGCGGCTGATGCCGACGTCGATGACGATGGCGCCTTGCTTGATCCATTCACCCTTGACCAGGCCCGGCTTGCCCACGGCTACCACGACTATGTCGGCCTGGCTGACATGGTGGGCCAGATCCTTGGTGAAACGATGGGTGACGGTCACGGTGCAGCCGGCCAGCAGCAGTTCCATGGCCATCGGCCGGCCGACGATGTTCGAGGCACCCACCACCACGGCATGCAGGCCATAGAGATCGACGCCGGTGCTGTGCAGCAGGGTCATGATGCCCTTGGGCGTGCAGGGGCGCAGCAGTGGCATGCGCTGGGCCAGGCGGCCGATGTTGTAAGGGTGGAAGCCATCCACGTCCTTGTCCGGGCGGATGCGTTCGAGCAGAGGGGAGGCATCCAGATGCTCCGGCAGCGGCAGTTGCACCAGAATGCCGTCGATGGTCGGGTCTTCGTTGAGCTCGTCGATCAGGGCAAGCAGGTCGGCCTGGCTGGTCTGAGCCGGCAGATCGTAGGCCCGTGAAACAAAGCCGACTTCTTCGCAATCCTTGCGTTTGTGGGACACATAGACCTGGGAGGCAGGATCGGTACCGACCAGGATCACGGCCAGGCCTGGCGCACGAAGGCCTTGCTGGCGGCGTTCGGCGACACGTTGGGCAATCTGCTGGCGGAGGCTGGCGGCGATCGCCTTGCCGTCGATCAGTTGTGCGGTCATTGCGCTGGTTAACCATTAATTAAGGATGAAAAAAGGACGCGCATTCTCGCATGGGTGCTCACTCGGGCAAAGGCGCCTGCCATGGTTTTCGCGTAACTCCTTTATATAGCTGAACTTTTTTGAAAATTTCTGTTGACGAGGTTGGGGGTCGTCTATAACATTCGCCCCGCTTCTCAGGAACAGCCACTCGCTGGGTGAGACGGCAAGAGCCAAGCCCTGGTGGTGAGGCTGGAGCCGAAAGCTTCTAAGTCTGCGCTAGCGGATGGATAAGCGCCCGTAGCTCAGCTGGATAGAGCATCCGCCTTCTAAGCGGATGGTCGCAGGTTCGAGTCCTGCCGGGTGCGCCATTCGGCGGTCAGGCAATTTGAGTAAGCAATGCAATATGGTGGGCGTAGCTCAGTTGGTAGAGCACAGGATTGTGGCTCCTGGTGTCGTGGGTTCGATTCCCATCGTCCACCCCATATTCCAAAGCGCCAGGCCCAAAGCCTGGCGTTTTTGTTTTAAGCTGCAAACCGCGCGGACGTGGTGAAATTGGTAGACACACCAGATTTAGGTTCTGGCGCCGCAAGGTGTGAGAGTTCGAGTCTCTCCGTCCGCACCATCTTACAAATCCCCCCGATTGCCGCCTGCTTCTAGGGTGACTTCTTCATATCGACCCTCTAGAATGCTTGGCCTTGAATCGGGGCCGGCCTGAGCCGGCTTGTGTCTGTGCAACGAGGAATATCCATGCAAGTTTCTGTTGAAAGCACTTCTGCTCTTGAGCGCCGCATGACCGTCGGCGTACCCGTCGAGCGCATCGAGACCGAAGTCAACAAGCGTCTGCAACAGACTGCCCGTCGTGTAAAGGTTCCTGGCTTCCGCCCCGGCAAGGTGCCGATGAGCGTGATCCGCCAGCGTTACGAAGACGCCGCGCGTCAGGAAGCCCTGGGCGACCTGATCCAGGCCACTTTCTATGAGGCCGTGGTCGAGCAGAAGCTGAACCCGGCTGGTGCCCCGGCCGTCGAGCCGAAGTCCTTCGAGAAGGGCAAGGACCTGGAATACGTCGCCACCTTCGAGGTGTTCCCGGAGTTCCAGGTAACTGGCCTCGACAGCATCGCCATCGAGCGCCTGCAGGCCGAAGTGGTCGACAGCGACGTCGACAACATGCTGGACATCCTGCGCAAGCAGAACACCCGTTTCGAGGCCGTCGAGCGTGCCGCCGAGAATGGTGATCAACTGAACATCGACTTCGTCGGCAAGATCGACGGCGAAGCCTTCGCCGGTGGCAGCGCCAAGGGCACTCAGCTGGTGCTGGGTTCCGGTCGCATGATCCCCGGCTTCGAGGATGCCCTGATCGGCGCCAAGGCCGGTGAAGAGCGCGTGATCAATCCGACCTTCCCCGAGGACTATCAGAACCTCGACCTGGCCGGCAAGACCGCCGAGTTCACCGTGACCGTGAACAGTGTTGCCGCCCCGCAACTGCCTGAGCTGAATGAAGAGTTCTTCGCCCTGTTCGGCATCAAGGAAGGTGGTCTGGAAGGCTTCCGCACCGAAGTTCGCAAGAACATGGAGCGCGAGCTGCGTCAGGCCATCAAGTCCAAGGTCAAGAACCAGGTAATGGACGGCCTGCTGGCTGCCAACCCGGTGGAAGTGCCGAAAGCCCTGATCAGCAACGAAGTGGATCGTCTGCGCGTGCAGGCCGTTCAGCAGTTCGGCGGCAACATCCAGCCCGACCAACTGCCGGCCGAGCTGTTCGAGGAGCAGGCCAAGCGTCGCGTCGTTCTGGGTCTGATCGTCGCCGAAGTGGTCAAGCAGTTCGAGCTCAAGCCCGACGAAGCCCGCGTGCGTGAGCTGATCGAGGAAATGGCCTCTGCCTACCAGGAGCCCGAGCAGGTCGTCGCTTGGTACTACAAGAACGACCAGCAGATGAACGAAGTGCGTTCGGTTGTACTGGAAGAGCAAGTTGTAGATACTGTTCTGCAGAAGGCCAACGTGACCGACAAAGCGGTTTCCTACGAAGATGCAGTCAAGCCGGCGGAAGCTCCGAAAGCCGACTGATCGCTTCACCTCGTTCGAGTACACCACCATAAGCCAGCCTCCGTGCTGGCTTATGCGTATTTGAGACATGACTATTAGGGAGTGAGCGCAAGACATGTCCCGCAATCCTTTTATGCAAAACATGCCTGAAATTCAGGCCGCTGGCGGCCTGGTGCCGATGGTCATCGAGCAATCCGCTCGTGGCGAGCGTGCCTACGACATCTACTCGCGCCTGCTCAAGGAGCGGGTGATCTTCATGGTCGGCCAGGTCGAGGACTACATGGCCAACCTGATCTGCGCCCAGCTGCTGTTCCTGGAGGCAGAGAACCCGGACAAGGACATCCACCTGTACATCAACTCGCCAGGTGGCTCGGTGACCGCTGGCATGGCCATCTACGACACCATGCAGTTCATCAAGGCGGACGTGTCCACCACCTGCATCGGTCAGGCCTGCAGCATGGGTGCCTTCCTGCTGGCCGGTGGCGCCAAGGGCAAGCGTTTCTGCCTGCCCAACTCGCGCGTGATGATCCACCAGCCGTTGGGCGGCTTCCAGGGCCAGGCCTCGGACATCGAGATCCACGCCAAGGAAATCCTCTTCATTCGTGAGCGCTTGAACCAGTTGCTGGCCCACCATACCGGCCAGAGCCTGGAAACCATCGAGCGCGACACCAACCGCGACAATTTCATGAGCGCCTCGCGCGCCATGGAGTACGGTATCGTTGACGCTGTGCATGAAAAGCGTCAAATGCCTGTCTAGATGAGGCATCGGCAGCGGGCATCCGCCATTGGCGCCACCGGCGCCCTTGAAAATGCCCGCATTTGCCTTCATCTTGTGTTTCAAGCCTACCGTATTGGATTGATCGAATGACTGATACTCGTAACGGTGAGGACAACGGCAAACTGCTTTATTGCTCCTTCTGCGGCAAGAGCCAGCACGAAGTGCGCAAGTTGATCGCCGGTCCCTCCGTCTTCATCTGCGACGAATGCGTCGACCTGTGCAACGACATCATCCGTGAGGAGGTGCAGGAAGCGCAGGCCGAGAGCAACGCGCACAAACTTCCGGCGCCCAAGGAAATCAGCAGCATCCTGGATCAGTACGTGATCGGCCAGGAGCGTGCGAAGAAGGTGTTGTCGGTAGCGGTGTACAACCACTACAAGCGCCTCAACCAGCGCGACAAGAAAGACGATGTCGAGCTGGGCAAGAGCAACATCCTGCTGATCGGTCCGACCGGTTCGGGCAAGACGCTCTTGGCCGAAACCCTGGCGCGCCTGCTCAATGTGCCGTTCACCATCGCTGATGCCACCACCCTGACCGAAGCCGGTTACGTGGGTGAGGACGTCGAGAACATCATTCAGAAGCTGCTGCAGAAGTGCGACTACGATGTCGAGAAGGCCCAGATGGGTATCGTCTACATCGACGAGATCGACAAGATCTCGCGCAAGTCGGACAACCCGTCGATCACCCGTGACGTATCGGGTGAGGGCGTGCAGCAGGCGCTGCTCAAGCTGATCGAGGGCACCGTGGCCTCGGTTCCGCCGCAGGGCGGGCGCAAGCATCCGCAGCAGGAATTCCTGCAGGTGGACACGCGTAACATCCTGTTCATTTGCGGCGGCGCCTTCGCTGGCCTGGAAAAGGTCATTCAGGCCCGTTCCACCAAGGGTGGCATCGGCTTCGGTGCGGAAGTGCGCAGCAAGCAGGAAGGCAAGAAGATCGGCGAATCCCTGCGTGAAGTGGAGCCGGACGATCTGGTCAAGTTCGGTCTGATTCCCGAGTTCGTCGGTCGTCTGCCGGTGATCGCCACCCTGGAAGAGCTGGACGAAGCGGCCCTGGTGCAGATTCTCACCGAGCCGAAGAACGCGCTGACCAAGCAGTACGCCAAGCTGTTCGAGATGGAAGGCGTGGATCTGGAGTTCCGCTCCGATGCGCTCAAGTCCGTGGCGCAGAAGGCGCTGGAGCGCAAGACCGGTGCTCGTGGCCTGCGTTCGATCCTCGAAGGCATTCTGCTCGACACCATGTACGAGATCCCGTCCCAGCAGGACGTGAGCAAGGTGGTGATCGACGAGAGCGTCATCGACGGCAGTTCCAAGCCGCTGCTGATCTACGAGAGCAGCGAGCCTCAGGCCAAGGCTGCGCCGGACGCCTGATCGCGTTGTCACCCGATGCAAAGAAGGGGCCTCACGGCCCCTTCGCTTTTCTGGACATTGCGCTTGTTTTTTATGGGAGCTACCCCCATCTTTAAAGCCAAGGGTAATCCCGCCTGTTTACGGCCCTTGGGCCGCTGCTGAGCCGAAATCATGAAGACAACCATCGAATTGCCTCTCCTGCCATTGCGCGATGTAGTGGTCTATCCGCACATGGTCATCCCGCTTTTCGTCGGGCGCGAGAAATCCATCGAGGCCCTGGAGGCAGCGATGACGGGCGACAAGCAGATTCTGCTGGTGGCCCAGAAGAATCCGGCGGTCGATGATCCGGGTGACGAGGATCTCTACCGTGTCGGCACCGTCGCCACCGTCCTGCAACTGCTCAAACTGCCCGACGGTACCGTCAAGGTGCTGGTCGAGGGTGAGCAGCGCGGCGTCATCGAGCGCATCTTCGAGCGCGAGGAGCACTGCCGTGCCGAAGTGCAGCTGATCGAGGAAAGCGATACCGCCGAGCGCGAGTCGGAAGTGTTCACGCGCAGCCTGCTGAGCCAGTTCGAGCAATACGTGCAGTTGGGCAAGAAGGTGCCGGCCGAGGTGCTGTCTTCGCTCAACAGCATCGATGAGCCCAGCCGCCTGGTCGATACCATGGCCGCGCACATGGCGCTGAAGATCGAGCAGAAGCAGGAAATCCTCGAGATCACCTCGCTGTCGGCGCGCGTCGAGCACGTGCTGGCGTTGCTGGATGCCGAGATCGACCTGCTGCAGGTGGAAAAACGCATCCGTGGCCGCGTGAAGAAGCAGATGGAGCGCAGCCAGCGCGAGTACTACCTGAATGAGCAGATGAAGGCCATTCAGAAGGAGCTGGGTGACATCGACGAAGGCCACAACGAGCTCGACGAGCTGCGCAAGCGCATCGACAATGCCGGCCTGTCCAAGGAGGCGCTGACCAAGGCCAATGCCGAGCTGAACAAGCTCAAGCAGATGTCGCCGATGTCTGCCGAGGCCACCGTGGTGCGTTCCTACATCGACTGGCTGGTGAACGTGCCGTGGAAGGCCGAGAGCAAGGTGCGCCTGGATCTGGCCCGTGCCGAGAGCATCCTCGATGCCGACCATTACGGTCTGGAAGAGGTCAAGGAGCGCATCCTCGAGTATCTTGCCGTGCAGAAGCGGGTGAAGAAGCTCAAGGGCCCGGTGCTGTGCCTGGTCGGCCCGCCCGGCGTGGGCAAGACCTCGCTGGCCGAGTCCATCGCCACCGCCACCAACCGCAAGTTCGTGCGCATGGCCCTGGGCGGTGTGCGTGACGAGGCCGAGATCCGTGGTCACCGTCGTACCTACATCGGTTCCATGCCCGGCCGTCTGATCCAGAAGATGACCAAGGTGGGCGTGCGCAACCCGCTGTTCCTGCTCGACGAGATCGACAAGATGGGCCAGGACATGCGCGGCGACCCTGCCTCCGCGCTGCTCGAGGTGCTCGATCCGGAGCAGAACCACAACTTCAACGATCACTACCTGGAGGTCGATTACGACCTGTCGGACGTGATGTTCCTCTGCACCGCCAACTCGATGAACATTCCCGGCCCGCTGCTGGACCGCATGGAAATCATCCGTCTGCCGGGCTACACCGAGGACGAGAAGGTCAACATCGCCATCAAGTACCTGGCGCCCAAGCAGATCAAGGCCAATGGCCTGAAGAAGGGCGAGCTGGAGTTCGAGGAAGCGGCGATTCGCGACATCATCCGCTACTACACCCGCGAAGCCGGTGTACGCAGCCTGGAGCGGCAGATCGCCAAGGTGTGCCGCAAGGCCGTGAAGGAGCATGCCAAGGAGAAGCGCTTCCAGGTCAGCGTCACGGCCGATTCGCTGGAGCATTTCCTCGGCGTGCGCAAGCACCGCTATGGCCTGGCCGAGCAGCAGGATCAGATCGGCCAGGTGACCGGCCTGGCCTGGACTCAGGTGGGTGGCGAGCTGCTCACCATCGAGACGGCCGTGGTGCCGGGCAAGGGCAATCTGATCAAGACCGGCTCGCTCGGTGACGTCATGGCCGAGTCCATGACGGCGGCCATGACCGTGGTGCGCAGCCGGGCTCAAAGCCTGGGGATCGCCACCGACTTCAACGAGAAGCGCGACGTTCACATCCATATGCCCGAGGGTGCCACGCCCAAGGATGGCCCCAGCGCGGGTATCGGCTTGTGTACGGCGCTGGTGTCGGCGCTGACGCAGATTCCGGTGCGGGCCGATGTGGCCATGACCGGGGAGATCACCCTGCGTGGTCAGGTGCTGGCCATCGGCGGGCTCAAGGAAAAACTTCTGGCCGCGCATCGCGGGGGGATCAAAACTGTGATCATCCCGGAAGAAAACGTGCGCGATTTGAAGGAAATTCCGGAAAATATTAAACAAGATCTGCAGATTAAACCCGTTAAATGGATTGACGAGGTCCTGCAAATTGCGCTGCAATACGCGCCGGAGCCCTTGCCCGATGCGGCTCCCGAGATGGTTGCAACGGATGACAAACGCGAGTCTGATTCCAAGGAGCGAATCAGCACGCATTAGTGGGGTGGCTTCCTTGACACATTTTTTGAGCCCTTGTTATAAAGCGGCTCTTATTGCGTCAGCAGGCTATCCAGCGCCCGCTTTGCTTACATTAAAAATCAAGAAACAAACTAAACAGAAATAAGGGGACTTTAGAGTGAACAAGTCGGAACTGATCGATGCTATCGCTGCATCTGCTGATATCCCGAAAGCTGTTGCTGGCCGCGCGCTGGATGCAGTGATTGAATCCGTCACTGGCGCTCTGAAAGCTGGTGATTCCGTCGTACTGGTTGGTTTCGGTACCTTCGCTGTCAAAGAGCGTGCTGCTCGCACCGGCCGTAACCCGCAGACCGGCAAGCCGATCAACATCGCTGCTGCCAAGATCCCGGGCTTCAAAGCTGGCAAGGCTCTGAAAGACGCCGTCAACTAAGCGTCTTCCGGGTTTGCCTCGCCTCGGGGTTCGCCCTGTGGTCAGTCGGGAGGCAGGGCAAGGCAGTCGCTGACTCCTTTCACCCGACACGTTACGAGAAGGCGCATCCACAGGATGCGCCTTTCTTCTATCTGGACATTACCCACGCTGCGCGACTGGTGACTCTGTACAGTCGTTCTGGGGGAAGCATGCTGCAAAACATCAGGGACAATTCACGCGGTTGGATTGCCAAAACCATCATCGGTCTCATCGTGATCTTGATGGCCTTCACTGGCGTCGAGGCCATCTACACCGGCACCAGCAATCGCAATAACGCGGCAGAGGTGAATGGCGACACCATCACCCTCAACGAACTCAACCAGGCTGTCGAGATGCAGCGCAGGCAACTGCTGCAGCAGCTCGGCCGTGATTTCGACCCTTCTCTGCTCGATGAAAAGCTACTGCGCGAAGCGGCGCTGAAGGGCCTGATCGACCGCAAACTGCTGCTGCAGGGCGCCAAGGACGCAGGCTTTGCCTTCTCGCAGCCGGCGCTGGATCAGGTCATCCTGCAGACGCCGGAATTCCAGACCGATGGCCGTTTCGATGCAGCCCGCTACGACCAGGTGATCCGGCAGATGGGCTACACCCGCCTGCAGTTCCGCCAGATGCTGGAAGAGGAAATGCTCATCGGCCAACTGCGCGCCGGTATCGGTGCCAGCAGTTTCGTGACCGAAGAACAGGCCCGTGCCTATGCCAGCCTCGAACGTCAGACCCGCGATTTCGCCAGCTTCACGGTCAAGGCCGATGCGGCTGCGATCAAGGTTGCCGATGATGAGGTGAAAGCCTACTACGATGAGCATGCCAGCGAGTTCATGAGCCCCGAGCAGGTGGTGCTGGAGTACGTGCAGCTGGACAAGGAGCGCCTGTTCGATCAGGTCAAGGTCACCGACGAAGAGCTGCAACCGCTTTACCAGAGCGAGATCGCCAACCTGGCCGAGCAGCGTGACGCGGCGCATATCCTGATCGAGGGTGATGACGACGCAGCGAAGAAGAAGATCGAAGAGATCAAGGCGCGGATCGATGCCGGCGAAGACTTTGCCGCATTGGCCAAGGAGTTTTCCCAGGATCCAGGCTCGGCCGCCAACGGTGGTGACCTGGGTTATGCCGGGCCGGGCGTGTATGACCCCGCCTTCGAGAAAGCCCTCTACGCACTCAAGCAGGGCGAAGTGTCGGCGCCGGTGAAGAGCTCGTTCGGCTGGCACCTGATCAAGCTGCTGGGCGTGCAGTCGCCGGAAGTGCCGAGCTTCGCCAGTATCCGGGACAAGCTGGCCCGCGATTACAAGGAGCAGCAGGTCGAGAAGCGCTTCGTCGAACTGAGCAAGGAGCTGGAAGACTCGGCATTCGAGTCAGCCGATCTGACCCAGCCTGCCCAGGAACTGGGCCTCGAGGTGAAGGTCACCGAACCCTTCGGGCGTGAGGGTGGCAGCAGCGGTATCACGGCCAATCGCCAGGTGCTGCAGGCTGCATTCAGCCCCGAAGTGCTGGAGGAGGGTGCCAACAGCTCGACCATCGAACTCGACCCGAGCAATGTCGTGGTGGTTCGCCTCAAGCAGCATCTCAAGCCTGAGCAACTGCCGCTGGAGCAGGTGGCCGAGAGCATTCGCAACCATCTCGCGCAGGAGCGCGCCACCGCTGCTGCCAAGACCGAAGGCGAGCGGCTGCTGGCGGCGGTCAAGGCCGGTGACGAGAAGACTCAGACCTGGGCACGCCAGGAAGCGGTTACCCGCAGTCAGGAGGGTGTCGAGCCCAAGGTGCTGCAAACGCTGTTCCGCATGGTCAAGCCTGAATCCAAGGATGCCCCCAGCTACGCAGGCGTGGTGCTGAACAACGGCGACTACGTGGTGCTGCGTCTGGATGGCGTGAGCGTGCCGGAGGGGGCGCTGAGCGAGAAGGAGCTGGCGATGTACCGCAATTTCCTCGCCTCGCGTGAAGGTCAGCAGGACTTCGCGGCCTACCGTAAGCAGTTGCAGGACAAGGCTGATATCGAGCGCTTCTGATTGCCGTGCGCCTCGCAAGAGGCGCATGAAAGGCCATAAAAAAACCCGCACCAGGTGCGGGTTTTTTGTTGCCTCTAGTGGGAGTATTGGACGTGAGCCATGGTGCCGAACTTGGCATGGCCCGGCGGACTGTTCGCTGGCGCTCCTGAGTCCGCCCTACGGTTGAGCAGCACTCCGTGCTAATTCTGGGTTACCGCTGGTTCAGGCGCGTGCAGAGCCCGCCCAGGAGGGCGAACGGAATCGTCGTGGAAGAGGTTGGGCGACATGGATGTCGCGAAAGCCGCGATGGGCCAGGGATGGCCCTTCGTCGGTGGGCCGCATCCGGTCGGGCCTCTGGAGCGGCGATGGAGTGAGCGAACCCTCGCGTAGCGAGGGCCGGATGATCGGGCGGAGGTTTTGGTTACTTTTGCCCCAAAAGTGACTCGCCCGGGAGGGCGAAACCAAAAACATCAGCAAAAACGCGGCAATTCGGAACGGATACAAGAACAAGCAACAGTGTATTGCCCGCCCGATATCAAGCCCGACTCTCCCGCGACTCCGCGAAAACCATAAAAAACCCGCAACAGGTGCGGGTTTTTTGTTGCCTCTAGAAGGTCACTCTTCCATCGGGCCCATCGCGGTGGTGTTGAAACCGCCGTCGACGTAGAGGATTTCACCGCTGATGCCCGACGCCAGGTCGGAGCAGAGGAAGGCGCCGGCATTGCCGACTTCTTCGATGGTGACGTTGCGGCGCAGCGGGGTCTGGCGCTCGTTGGCGGCCAGCATCTTGCGGAAGCTGGCGATGCCGCTGGCGGCCAGGGTGCGAATCGGACCGGCGGAGATGGCGTTGACGCGGGTGCCTTCCGGGCCGAGGCTGCCGGCCAGGTAGCGTACGCCAGCTTCCAGGCTGGCCTTGGCCATGCCCATGACGTTGTAGTTGGGCATGGTGCGCTCGGCACCCAGGTAGGAGAGGGTGAGCAGGCTGCCGTTGCGGCCTTTCATCATCTCGCGGCCGGCCTTGGCCAGGGCGACGAAGCTGTAGGCGCTGATGTCGTGGGCGATCTTGAAGCCTTCACGGGTGGTGACGTCGGTGAAGTCGCCGTTGAGCTGGTCGCCCGGGGCGAAGCCGACCGAGTGGACGATGCAGTCCAGGCTGTCCCATTTCTTGCCCAGGGCCTCGAATACGGCCGCGATGTCTTCATCGTTGGCGACATCGCAGGGGAAGCACAGCTCGGCGTTGGAGCCCCAGCCAGCGGCGAATTCCTCGACACGGCCCTTGAGCTTGTCATTCTGGTAGGTGAAGGCCAGCTCGGCACCTTCGCGGTGCATGGCGGCGGCGATGCCCGAGGCGATGGACAGTTTGCTGGCAACGCCAACGATGAGTACGCGCTTGCCGGTTAGAAAACCCATTGTGCTATTCCTCTTCCTGTTTCAAGGATCAGTGAGCGATTGCCGGGGCCATGAAGGCGGCTTCCAGCAATTGCTGCGTATAAGGGTGTTGCGGTGACCTGAAGATCGCGTCCGCCGAACCTTGTTCGACCACCTGGCCCTGCTTGACCACCATCAACTGGTGGCTCAGCGCTCTGACCACCGCCAGATCATGGCTGATGAACAGATAGGTCAGGTTGTACTTGGCCTGCAGGCCGCGCAACAGTTCCACCACCTGGCGCTGCACCGTCCGGTCGAGCGCCGAGGTGGGCTCGTCCAGCAGGATCAGCGCCGGCTTCAACACCAGTGCCCGGGCAATGGCAATCCGCTGCCGTTGCCCGCCTGAAAACTCATGGGGGTAGCGGTGCCGCGTCTGCGGATCCAGCCCTACCTCCAGAAGTGCGTCGATGATCGCCTGTTCCTGCTCCGCCGCGCTCCCGATGCCATGGATGCGCAGGCCTTCGCCGACGATCTGAGCCACCGACATGCGCGGGCTGAGACTGCCGAACGGATCCTGGAACACCACCTGCATCTGCCGTCGCAACGGCCTTACCTCTTTCTGCGACAACCCCTGCAACTGCTGGCCCTGGAACTGAATGCCGCCCTGGCTGCCGAGCAGCTTGAGGATGGCCATGCCCAGGGTGGACTTGCCGGAACCACTTTCACCGACTATGCCCAGGGTCTGGCCCTGGGGCAGGGTGAAGTTGATGCCGTCCACGGCTTTCACGTGGTCGACGGTCTTGCGCAGCAGGCCCTTCTTGATCGGGAACCACACGCGCAGATCGTCGACCGCCAGCATGGTGTCGCCTGCAGGGTTGGCCGCAGGCTCGCCGCTGGGTTCGGCACCGAGCAGTTCCTGGGTATAGGGATGCTGCGGAGCCTGGAACAATTGTTCACACGACGCCTGTTCGACGATGCGACCGCGCTGCATGACACATACGCGATGCGCAATTCTGCGTACCAGGTTGAGATCGTGGCTGATCAGCAGCAAGGACATGCCCAGGCGCGCCTGCAGATCCTTGAGCAATTCGAGGATCTTCAACTGCACGGTGACGTCCAGCGCCGTGGTCGGCTCGTCGGCGATCAGTAATTCGGGCTCGTTGGCCAGGGCCATGGCGATCATCACGCGCTGGCGTTGCCCGCCGGAGAGTTCGTGCGGGTAGGCTTTCAGGCGCTTTTTCGGTTCGGGTATGCCCACCAGCTCGAGCAACTCCAGGGTGCGCGCGCTGGCGGCCTTGCCGCGCAGGCCCTTGTGCAGGGCGAGCACTTCGTTGATCTGCTTCTCGATGCTGTGCAGCGGGTTGAGCGAGGTCATCGGCTCCTGGAAGACCATGGCGATGCGGTTGCCACGGATGCCGCGCAGGCGGCCTTCGCCGAGCTTGAGCATATCCTCGCCGGCGTAATCGATGCTGCCGGCCGGATGGCGGGCCAGCGGGTAGGGCAGCAGGCGCAGGATGGAGTGCGCGGTGACCGATTTGCCCGAGCCGCTTTCGCCCACCAGGGCCAGGGTTTCGCCCTTGCGGATATCGAAGCTGACGTTCTCCACCACGCGCTGGCACTGCTCGCCGGAGGTGAACTCGACGGCCAGGTTGTGTACTTGCAGCAGGATGTCGGACTGGCTCATGTCATTTCCTCGGGTCGAAGGCATCGCGCGCGGCTTCGCCGATGAACACCAGCAGGCTGAGCATGATCGCCAGCACGGCGAAGGCGCTGATGCCCAGCCAGGGCGCCTGCAGGTTGTTCTTGCCCTGCGCCACCAGTTCGCCCAGCGACGGCGCCCCCGGCGGCAGGCCGAAGCCGAGGAAGTCCAGGGCAGTGAGGGTGCCGATGGCGCCGGTGAGGATGAAGGGCATGAAGGTCATGGTGGAAACCATGGCATTGGGCAGGATATGGCGGAACATGATGGCGCCATTGCTCATGCCCAGGGCGCGGGCGGCGCGCACGTATTCCAGGTTGCGGCCACGCAGGAACTCGGCGCGCACCACGTCCACCAGGCTCATCCAGGAGAACAGCAGCATGATGCCCAGCAGCCACCAGAAGTTGGGCTGGACGAAGCTGGCGAGGATGATCAGCAGGTAGAGCACCGGCAGGCCCGACCAGATTTCCAGGAAGCGCTGGCCGATCAGGTCGACCCAGCCGCCATAGAAGCCTTGCAGGGCGCCCGCGGTGACGCCGATCACCGAGCTGGCCAGGGTCAGGGTCAGGGCGAACAGCACCGAGATGCGAAAGCCGTAGATGACCCGTGCCAGCACGTCGCGGCCCTGGTCGTCGGTGCCCAGCCAGTTCTGCGCCGAGGGTGGCGCCGGGGCGGGCACTGCTAGGTCATAGTTGATGCTCGAATAGCTGAAGGGGATCGGTGGCCAGATCATCCAGCCGTCCTTGTCCGCGATCAGCTCCTGGATATAGGGGCTCTTGTAGTTGGCCTGCAGCGGGAACTCGCCGCCGAACACGGTTTCCGGGTAGCGCTTGAGCACCGGGAAATACCACTGGCCGTCGTAACGCACGGCCAGGGGCTTGTCGTTGGCGATCAGTTCGGCGCCGAGGCTGAGGCCGAACAGGATGAGGAACAACCACAGCGACCACCAGCCGCGTTTGTGGGCCTTGAAGCGCTCGAAGCGGCGCTGGTTGAGCGGGGACAGTTTCATGCTCAACCCTCCCGGCTCTCGAAGTCGATGCGTGGATCGACCAGGGTGTAGGTGATGTCGCCGATCAGTTTCACGATCAGTCCCAGCAAGGTGAAGATGAACAGGGTGCCGAACACCACCGGATAGTCGCGGTTGATCGCCGCCTCGAAGCTCATAAGGCCCAGGCCGTCGAGGGAGAAGATCACTTCTATCAGCAGGGAGCCGGTGAAGAAGATGCCGATGAACGCCGCCGGGAAGCCGGCGATGATCAGCAGCATGGCATTGCGAAACACGTGCCCATAGAGCACGCGGCGGTTGTTCAGGCCCTTGGCGCGGGCGGTGGTCACGTATTGCTTGCCGATCTCGTCGAGGAAGCTGTTCTTGGTCAGCAGGGTGAGGGTGGCGAAGTTGCCGATGACCAGGGCGGTGACCGGCAGCACCAGGTGCCAGAAGTAGTCGAGTATCTTGCCGCCGAGGCTGAGTTCGTCGAAGTTGTTCGAGGTCAGCCCGCGCAACGGGAACCAGTCCCAGTAGCTGCCGCCGGCGAACAGCACGATGAGCAGGATGGCGAAGAGGAAGGCCGGGATGGCATAGCCGATGATGATGGCCGAACTGGTCCAGACATCGAAGGCGCTGCCGTGGCGGGTGGCCTTGGCGATGCCCAGCGGGATCGACACCAGGTACATGATCAGGGTGCTCCACAGCCCCAGGGAGATGGACACCGGCATCTTCTCGATGATCAGGTCGATGACCTTGGCATCACGGAAGAAGCTGGAGCCGAAATCCAGGTGGGCGTAGTTCTTGAGCATGATCCAGAAGCGCTCCGGCGCCGACTTGTCGAAGCCGTACATCTTCTCGATCTCTTCGATCAGCTTGGGGTCCAGGCCCTGGGCGCCACGGTAGTTGGAGCCGGCCACCGAGACCTCGGCGCCGCCCCCGGCGATGCGGCTGGTGGCGCCGTCGAAGCCCTCGAGCTTGGCGATCATCTGCTCCACCGGGCCGCCGGGAGCGGCCTGGATGATGATGAAGTTGATCACCAGAATGCCGAACAGGGTCGGGATGATCAGCAGCAGGCGGCGCAGGATATAGGCCAGCATCTTATTGCGCCGCCTCTGCGTCGGCGGCGGGCAGGTCGGTACGCTCCCACCAGGTATGCAGGCCGATATCGTAGAGCGGCGTCACCTTGGGATGCTCGAAACGATTCCAGTAAGCCACGCGCCAGGTCTTGATGTGCCAGTTGGGGATCACGTAGTGGCCCCACAGTAGCACTCGATCCAGCGCGCGGGTGTGGTTGATCAGATCCTGCCGTGAGTCGGCGTTGATCAGCTCCTCGACCAACTGGTCGATGGCCGGATCCTTGAGGCCAATGAAGTTGCGGCTGCCAGGGTTGTCGGCGCTGGAGGAATGCCAGTATTCGCGCTGTTCGTTACCGGGGGAGTTGGACTGGGCGAAACCGCCGACGATCATGTCGTAGTCCCGCGAGCGCAGGCGGTTGATGTACTGCGACACGTCCACCCGGCGGATGACCATGTCGATGCCGAGATCGGCCAGGTTGCGCTTGAACGGCAGCAGCACGCGCTCGAACTCGGCCTGGGCGAGGAGGAACTCGAAACTGACCGGCTTGCCCTGGGCATCGAGCATGCGGTCACCGTCGATACGCCAGCCGGCCTGTTGCAGCAGTTGATAGGCGCGGCGTTGCTGTTCGCGGATGATGCCGCTGCCGTCGGTTTGTGGCACGCGGAACTCCTCGGTGAAGACCTCGGCGGGAATCTTGCCGCGCAGGGGCTCGAGAATGGCCAGCTCTGCCTCGCTGGGCAGGCCGCTGGAGGCCAGCTCCGAGTTGTCGAAGTAGCTGCGGGTGCGGGTGTAGGCACCGTTGAACAGGCGCTTGTTGGCCCACTCGAAATCGAACAGCAGGCTCAGCGCTTCGCGCACCCGGCGATCCTGGAAGATCGTCCGGCGGGTGTTGAAGACGAAGCCCTGCATGCCTTGAGGGTTGCGATTGAGGATCTCTTCCTTGATCAACTGGCCGTTGGCGACCGCCGGGGTGCTGTAGGCGGTGGCCCAGTTCTTTGCGCTCATCTCCAGCCAGTAGTCGAACTGCCCGGCTTTCAACGCCTCCAGGGCGACGGTGTTGTCGCGGTAGTAATCGAACTGGATGGCGTCGAAGTTGTAGAAGCCACGGCTGACCGGCAGATCCTTGGCCCACCAGTCCTTGACCCGCTCGTAGCGGATGCTGCGCCCGGCGCGCACCTCGCCGACCCGGTAAGGGCCGCTGCCCAGCGGAGCGTCCAGGTTGCTCTTGCTGAAATCACGCTTGGGCGGCAGCAGCGGCAGTTGGCGCAGTGCTTCGAGCAGGGTGTCGTCGGCTGGCTGGCGCAGCTCCAGGCGCAGGGTCTGGGGGGCGTCTTGGCTGACCTTGGTGATCGCGGCGAGCGCAGGCTCTTCCTGGCTGGCGAACTGCAGATTGCGCTGCAGCAGTTCCAGGCTCAGTGGCTGCTTGTCGTTCAGGTGGGCATCCTGGGGCAGGCTGAGAAGAATCGAGCGGTTATCCTCGGCGGTCTCCAGCTTCGCCTGAAGCGCCTCGTCACCGAGCCGTGGGGCTTGCTCGGCCTGGCTGTTGTCCAGCTCGTTCCACCAGTGTTCGGGCAGCACCGGGAGCTGGCCGAGAATCAGCGGCAACTCGCGGTTGCCGGTGTGCTTGAAGATGAAGCGCACGCTGTGTGGCGATTCCACCTCGACCCGATCGACGCCGGCATAGTAGCCGCGGTACATGGGCGAGCCCTTGCTCATCAGGGTGTCGAAGGTGAATTTCACGTCCTTGGCGGTGATGGGTACACCGTCATGGAAGCGCGCGGCCTTGCGCAGGTGGAAACGCACCCAGGCGTTGTCCGGAGCCTTCTCGATACTCTCGGCCACCAGGCCGTAGGCGGTGAAGGGCTCGTCCATGCTCTGCACCGTGAGGGTGTCGTAGATCAGGCCGATGTCGTCGGCCGGCACCCCCTTGCTGATGAAGGGGTTGAGGCTGTCGAAGCCGCCGAAGCCGGCTTCACGCAGGGTGCCGCCCTTGGGCGCATCGGGGTTGGTGTAGTCGAAATGCTGGAAGTTGGCCGGGTACTTGGGCGGCTCGTCGTAGAGGGTCACGGCGTGTTGCGCGGCGGCGAAGGTGAGGCCGGACAGGCCAAGCAGGATGAGGCTGCTGCCGTGAAGCAGGAAACTGCGCAGCGGGTTTGTCATCGAGCGTTCTCCGTGGGCTTCAGCCACCAGGTGCGCAGCCCCAGGGTATAAGGCGGCGTGGTGACGAAGGCGAACCGATTGCGGTACGCCAGGCGGTGATAATTGATGTACCAGTTGGGGATGCTGTAGTGCTGCCACAGCAGGATGCGATCCAGCGCGCGCATGGCGGCGATCTGCTCGTCGCGGGTCTGGGCCGAGAGCAGCTTGTCGATCATGGCGTCCACCACCGGGTCGTTGACCCCGGCGTAGTTCTTGCCGCCGCGCACCTTGACCTGGCTGGAGTGGAAATACAGCGATTGCTCCAGGCCCGGGCTCAGGGTCTGCGGCAGGGTCAGCAGAATCATGTCGTAGTCGTACTGATCCAGGCGTTGCTTGTACTGGGCGCGATCAACCGTGCGCAGGTTGGCCTGGATGCCGATACTGGCCAGGTTGGCGGCATAGGGCTGGAGAATGCGCTCGAGGCTGGGGTTGACCAGCATGATCTCGAACGCCAGGCGCTCGCCACGGGCGTTGCGCAATTGCTGACCGACGGGTTTCCAGCCTGCTTCGGCGAGCAGGCTGAGCGCCCGCCGCAGGGTCTCGCGGGGAATGCCACGACCAGCGGTAACCGGCATCTTGAACGGCTCGGTGAAGAGTTTCGCCGGCAACTGCTCGCGGTAGGGCGACAGCAGCAACCATTCGGCGCCTTCCGGTTTGCCGGTGGCGGAGAATTCGCTGTTGGGGAAGTAGCTGGCCGCGCGTATGTAGGCGTTGTTGAACAGCGTGCGGTTGGTCCACTCGAAGTCGAACATCAGCCCCAGGGCCTCACGCACGCGGCGGTCGCCGAGCAGCGCACGGCGGGTGTTCATGAACAGGGCCTGGGTCTGGGTGGGAATCTGGTGCGGGATCTCGGCACGCACCACGTCGCCGCGGGCCACGGCCGGGAAGCGATAGCCGTTGCTCCAGTTCTTCGCCTGGTTCTCGATATAGAAGTCGAATTCACCGGCCTTGAATGCCTCGAAGGCGACGTTGCTGTCGCGGTAGAACTCCACCTCGACGCGGTCGAAGTTGTACTTGCCACGGTTGACCGGCAGATCCTTGCCCCACCAATTCTTGACCCGCTCGAACACCAGACGCCGACCCGGCACCACCTCGACGATGCGATAGGGGCCGCTGCCCAGCGCTGGCTCGAAGGTGGTCGCCTTGAAGTCACGGCCTTTCCAGTAGTGCTGAGGCAAGACTGGCAGCTCGCCGAGGCGCAGGATCAGCAGCGGATTGCCGGCGCGCTTGAAGACGAAGCGGATGCGGTGGCGACCGAGAATGTCGACGCGCTTCACCTCCTGCAGATTGGTGCGGTATTGCGGATGGCCCTCGTTGCGCAGCAGCCGGTAGGAGAAGGCCACGTCATAGGCCGTGATGGGTTTGCCGTCGTGAAAGCGGGCTTCGGGGCGCAGGTTGAACACCACCCAGCTACGATCCTCGCTGTACTCGACGCTCTTGGCGATCAGGCCATAGCTGGACGCCGGTTCATCGCCGGAGGGGTCGTAAATGCCGGTGCCGACCATCAAGGGCTCGTTCAGCTCGTTGACGCCGTACTGCAGGAAATGCGCCGTGGAAATCGGGCTGGTGCCCTTGAGCGTGTAGGGATTGAGGGTGTCGAAGGTGCCCGACGCCATGAGGCGCAGCGTGCCGCCTTTGGGCGCATCCGGGTTGACCCAGTCGAAATGACTGAAGCTGGCGGGATACTTGAGGGTTCCGAACTGCGCGTAGCCGTGGCTTTCGCTGATGGCCGCAGAGACGGGAAAGCTCAAGACCAGACTGAGGAACAGCGGGAAGAGGAAACGCATCGGGCGTGAAGTTTCGATCCTGGGGCAGCGTTGGCGCTATTGCGTCGGTACAGTAACAGCTTGTCCGAACAGGAAAAAGAGCAGCGTTTGCAACGCCATGCATGGGCTGAACGCAGTAGGCAGGCAATGGCGGCACTTTGGCATACACTGTCAGAAAACAACGAGGGCTCGATCTTGGTCGAACGCAGTCATGGTACGCAGTCATGGATCGACCGCCTGAGTCAAACCGAATTGCCAGCACTGACCGCCGTGGTGCGCGACTTGCAGCGCCTGGCGCAGCAGAACGACGCCTCGGTGCAGCAACTGGCCGATGTGCTGCTACGCGATGCGAGCCTGACCTCCAAGGTGCTGCGCGTCGCCAACAGTGTCTATTACAACCCATCGCAGGAAAGCATCCGCACCATTTCGCGAGCCATCGTGCTGATCGGCTTCGACAACGTGCGTCTGATCAGCCTGTCGGTCAGCCTCATCGATGGGCTGCTCACCCACCGGCCGCGTCAACAGTTGCAGGAGCTGTTGGCCAGTGCCTTCCATGCAGCGGTGCAAGCGCGCAACCTCAGCAGCTACGTGCTCAATAGCCATGAAGAGGAAGTATTCATCGCCGCATTGCTGCATCACCTGGGGGAGATGGCCTTCTGGAGCGCCGGTGGCGAGCAGGCCGATGAGCTGGCGCAGGCCCTGCAAGTGCCCGGCACCGAGGTCGAGGCGGTGGTGCAGCGGGTATTGGGCACCAGTTTCCGCCAGCTATCTCAGGGCCTGGCGAAGAGCTGGGGTTTGGGTGAACTGGTCAGCCTGGCGCATGCCGGGGGTTCGCACACCCATCCGGCGGTCAAGGCGGTGCAGCTCGGCGTGCAGATCAGCAAGGCCGCGCTCGAGGGCTGGGGATCACCGGCGATGGAGGCGTTGCTGAACAAGGTGGCGCCTTTCATCGGCCTGGGCCCGGAGGAAAGCCTGCAGCAGGTGCTGGCCAGTGCCGACGAGGCGGTCAAGGTCGCTTCCACCTTCGGTGCGAGCAGTTTGTGCCGATTGATTCCGAGTACCGATCCGGCGCAGATTCTCGATCAGCAGCAGGCGCGTCAGGCGCGCTTGCTGCAGCCCGATCTGCTGTTCATGCAGCAGGCGTTGCAGGATCTGGGCTTGATGGCCAATCAGCGCAGCGACGTCGAGCAGATTCTGTCCAGCGTGCTCGGCGGTCTGCACCGTGGCGCGGGGCTGGAGCGGGTGATGCTCGCCGTGCTGGCCGATGGGCAGAGCCGCTTTCGCGCCAAACGGGTGATCGGTGAGCAGACCGAAGGCTGGCTGAGGGATTTCGTCCTGCCTGCCGTGCAGGTAGAGCAGCCGCATATCTTCAGCTATGCGCTCAGGCATCGGGAGGCGATCTGGATGGGCGTGCCGGCCAGCTACAGCCTCAATGAGCTGGTGACCCTGCCCATCCGCCAGAGCCTTGGCGCTGGCATGTTCTTCATCGCCCCCGTGCTGGCCAATGGTCGCGAGGTCGGCGTGCTGTATGCCGATTGTCATCTGTCGGGGCGCGCCTTGCGCCATGAGCAGTTCGTCGCCTTTCAGCGTTTCACGCTGCTGGCCGGGCGCTGTCTGGGGGCCTTGAGCAAGCGCTGAGGATCAGGGTAGATAGAGGGTCAGCATCTGCCCCGGCTGCAGGGCATGGCTGGACAGGCGATTCCAGTCCTGCAGGGTCTTGGTGTCGATATTGAAGCGTTTGGCGATGACGTACAGCGAGTCGCCTTTCTTCACCCGGTAGTAGGTGGCCTTGTCGCGGCTGCTGCTGGCCGCTTTCGTGCTCTTGCCGGCGCTGGCCAGCGCGGTGGTCGTCGTGGGTTGCAGGCGCAGGGTCTGGCCGATCTTGAGCTGATTGCCCTGCAGCTTGTTCCATTGTTGCAACTCGCGCACCGAAACCTGATGGTCGCGGGCGATCTGCCAGAGGTTGTCGCCATCCTTGACCCGATAGCTGCGCGCGCTGCTGCTGGAGGCGAGCTGCGTACCACTGCGTTGGAACATCGGTTCGCTGGGCAGCGTGCCGGGCTTGACCGGGATGGTCAGCTCCTGGCCGATGCTCAGGCGGTTGCTGGATAGCTGGTTCACTTCCTTGAGCGTATTGACCGTCAGGTGATAGCGGTTGGCGATGGCATGCAGGCTGTCGCCGGCGTGTACGCTGTAGGTCTGCCAATCCACCAGTTCCTGGGGCTTCATCAGGGCCAGGTTGGCACTGAACATCTCGGCCTTCTGCGCGGGTATCAGCAGATGCTGGGGGCCGTCCATGGTGACGCCGCGCTTGTATGCCGGATTGAGCTGCAGCAACTCGCTCTCGTCGAGGTCGGCCAGTTGCGCCAGGCGCGACAGATCCATGTGCTGCTTGATCGCCACCTGCTCGAAATAGGGCTCGTTGGCGATCGGGGCCAGGGTCACGCCATAGGCTTCCGGAGTGAAGATCACCTGGGACAATGCCAGCAGCTTGGGCACGTAATCCTCGGTTTCCTTGGGCAGCGAGAGGTTCCAGTAATCGCTGGGCAGGCCCAGCTTCTCGTTACGCTCGATGGCGCGGCTGACGCGGCCTTCGCCCGCATTGTAGGCAGCCAGGGCGAGCAGCCAGTCGCCATTGAACATCTCGTGCAGACGGCTGAGATAATCCAGTGCCGCGCGGGTCGATGCGGTGACATCGCGTCGGCCGTCATACCAGTTGGTCTGGCGCAGGTTGTAGACGCGCCCTGTGGAAGGGATGAACTGCCAGAGACCCACCGCCTGAGCCGGGGAGTAGGCCTGCGGATCGTAAGCACTTTCGATCACCGGCAGCAAAGCCAGCTCCATCGGCATGCCGCGTTCGGCCAGGCGCTCGACGATGTAATGAATGTAAGGGGCCGCTCGTTCGCTGACGGCTTCCACGTGCTGCGGGTTGCTGGCGAACCACAGGCGCTGGCGCTCGATGCGCGGGTTGCTGCCGATTTCGTCCTGCAGTTTGAAACCGTCGCGCAGGCGCTCCCAGATATCGTGATAGTCGCGGGTCTTGGCGTCGAGGCTCAGCCACTCGGGCTCACGCTCGAGGCCGATCGCGCGCTGGGTCGTCACGCTGTCGTCGGTAGTCGAAGGTGCGAAGCTCTGGCAGCCGGCCAGGGTGACGCAGCAGAGCAGGGCGGACATTCGCACGCTCTGCGCCAATGCCTTTATTTTCAATGGCTTGCGCGTAGGTGAAGGCATTGGCTGAGAGGAGTTCCCCGAAAAAAAGTTCGGGCGATTCTAGAAACCGAAGCGGGGGTGGTCAAGTTTTCACCAGGCTTTTGTGACCTGCATCCCTGTCAGATCGTCGTATGCGCTTCCGATAAAGGCCGCTGCTGGCGCGCGCTAGAAGCGATCCTTCCAGGCACGCAAGCCAGCGAATACCGCCTGTGGGTCGGTGCTGCGCTGGCCATCGGCGCGGGCCAGGCTGTCGATCACCTCGGCTTCATCTACGCGCAGGAAGGGGTTGGTCGCGCGTTCCAGGGCAATGCTGGACGGCAGACTGATGCGTCCCTGCGCTCGCCACTGGCTGACCTGCTCGACGCGCGCTTGCAGCTCCGCGTTGCCCGGTTCCACCGCTTGTGCGAAGCGCAGGTTGCTCAGGGTGTACTCGTGGGTGCAGTACACCTGAGTGGCATCCGGCAGGGCGGCGAGGCGTTGCAGGGAGGCGTGCATCTGTGCCGGCGTTCCCTCGAACAGGCGGCCGCAGCCGGCGGCGAACAGGGTATCGCCGCACATCAGCAGGTGCTGCTCGGCCTGGTGATAGGCGATATGCCCAAGGGTATGACCGGGCACCGCGATGATCTGCCAGGGCAGGCCGAGCACCTCGATGGTCTCGCCGCCCGCCAGGGCGACATCGCGGGCCGGTATCTGCTCGCTGGCCGGGCCGTACACTCGTGCGCCGGTGGCGTCCTTGAGTTCGGCAACGCCGCCGACATGATCGAAATGATGGTGGGTGACCAGGATATCGCTCAACTGCCAGTCGGGATGGGCCTCGAGCCAGGCGCGCACGGGGGCGGCGTCGCCCGGGTCGACCACCGCGCAGCGGCGCGTGCCGGCATCCTGGAGCAGCCAGAGGTAATTGTCGTTGAAGGCGGGCAGGGCATCGATCTGGATCATCATGGGTCGCTAAGCCGGTGATAAAGGTGCATCTTATAAGAGCAGTCTCAGGCTGCAAGCGATCAGGGCGGTTCGTGCCGCCGGCAACCTTTAGGGAGGAGTCGTGATGAGCGATCAGGCATTCGCCCAGGCCGACCCCGAGTGGCTGAAACTCATCGGCGAGGCCCGTCAGTGGCTGGCCGGGCCGCTTGGCCAATTGCTGCTGGAAGAAGAACGACGCTTGCTGGACGAAGAGCTGGCGCGTTTCTTCGGCGGTTATCTGGTGAGTTACGGCCCGGGCGCCGAAGGCCCACCCCATGCCAGGCAGATTCAGCACAACGTGCGCCTGGGGGCGCCCATGCCGGGGGTGCAGATTGTCTGCGAGGAACAAGCCTGGCCGCTGGGCGAGCATGCCGCCGATGTGGTGGTGCTGCAGCATGGCCTGGATTTCAGCCTTTCGCCCCATGGCCTGCTGCGCGAGGCGGCGCGTAGCGTGCGGCCTGGCGGCCATCTGCTGATCCTCGGCATTCACCCCAGAAGCACTTGGGGCGCGCGCCGGCTGTTTGCCCGCGACGGCCTTCGCCAGGCACGTTGCATCGCCCCCAACCGGGTTGGCGACTGGCTGTCCTTGCTGGGCTTCGCGTTGGAGAAACGCCGCTTCGGATGCTATCGTCCGCCGCTTGCGTCGCTCGCCTGGCAAATGCGCCTGCGGCGACTGGAGCGTTGGGGGGAGGCCTGGCAACTGCCGGGGGCGGGTTTCTACCTGCTGGTGGCGCGCAAGCTGGTGGTGGGATTACGCCCCTTGCCACAGGTGCGCCGCGAGCCCATGGGCAAGCTGCTGCCGCTGCCGGTGGCCAAGCTCAGCCGGCGCGACGTCGAGCACTGACAGGGTGCCCCCAGCCGAGCATTTTCCAACAGAGCCTGTGAATGTCTGAAACCGATGAAGTGGTGATCTACACCGATGGCGCCTGCAAGGGCAATCCCGGCCCAGGCGGCTGGGGCGCGTTGCTGGTCTACAAGGGCGCGGAGAAGGAGTTGTGGGGCGGTGACCCCAGTACCACCAACAATCGCATGGAGCTGATGGGGGCCATCGCCGGGCTGGTCGCCCTGACCCGGCCCTGCAAGGTCAAGCTGGTCACCGATTCGCAATATGTGATGAAAGGCATTCAGGAGTGGTTGCCGAACTGGAAGAAGCGCGGTTGGAAGACGGCGGCGAAGGAGCCAGTGAAGAATGCCGACCTCTGGCGCAAGCTCGATGAAGAGGTCAACCGGCATGAGGTGAGCTGGCAGTGGGTACGTGGCCATACCGGCCATCCTGGCAACGAGCGCGCCGACCAGTTGGCCAACCGTGGCGTCGATGAGGTTCGTGGTCAGTGACCCGCACTAACATGGCCTTGTCGCAAGCAGTACTACAGATTCGAGAGAGAAAGTCAGCGTGAGTACAGAAAACGGCGTCATCAGACGGGTCGTGCTGGATACCGAAACCACGGGTATGCCGGTGACCGACGGCCACCGCATCATCGAGATCGGCTGCGTGGAGGTGCTCGGCAGGCGTCTGACCGGCCGGCATTTTCATGTCTACCTGAACCCGGATCGCGAGATCGACGAGGGCGCGATCGCGGTTCACGGCATCACCAACGAATACGTTGCCGACAAGCCGCGTTTCAAGGATGTGGCCGATGAGTTCTACGAATTCATCAAGGGCGCGCAGTTGATCATTCACAACGCGGCATTCGACGTTGGCTTCATCAACAACGAATTCGCCCTGCTGGGGCAGAGCGAGCGCGCCGACGTCAACGACTACTGCAGCGTGCTCGACACCCTGATGCTGGCGCGCGAGCGCCATCCGGGCCAGCGCAACAGCCTCGATGCGCTGTGCAAGCGTTATGGCGTCGACAACTCCAACCGCGAGCTGCACGGCGCCTTGCTCGACTCGGAGATCCTCGCCGACGTCTACCTGGCGATGACCGGTGGGCAGACTCATCTGTCGCTGGCCGGTGAAGAGGGTGATGGCGACGGCAGCGGGCGTCAGCAGGCCACGCCGATCCGCCGCCTCGACCCGAGCCGCGCCCGCACCCGAGTGATCCGCGCCAGCGCCGACGAACTGGCCGCCCACGCCGTGCGCCTGGCCGCCATCGAAAAATCCGCCGGCGGCCCGGCATTGTGGGCGCAGTTGGAGGAGTCCTGAGCTGCAAGCCTCAAGCGACAAGTTACAAGGCGTTTGCTCGTGCTTGAAGCTTGCCGCTTGCAACTTGTAGCTGCTTCATTGCGACCTTTTCTTACAGCCTGATGCCCAGGGGGTTCCGCCCGTTCGGGGGAGCCTCTAACCTGAGTCGATAGGCAGGCCCTGCCTGCCACCGCTCAGGATGTCAGCATGTACAAAGACCTCAAGTTCCCCATTCTCATCGTCCATCGCGACATCAAGGCCGATACCGTGGCCGGTGATCGGGTGCGCGCCATCGCTCGCGAGCTGGAGCTCGACGGCTTCAGCATCCTGCCCACCGCCAGCTCCACCGAGGGGCGTATCGTCGCTTCGACCCACCATGGCCTGGCCTGCATCCTGGTCGCTGGCGAAGGCGCTGGGGAGAACAGCCGGTTGCTGCAGGACATGGTCGAGCTGATTCGCGTGGCGCGGGTGCGCGCGCCGCAGTTGCCGATCTTCGCCCTCGGCGAGCAGGTCACCATCGAGAACGCGCCGGCCGAGGCCATGGCCGATCTGAACAGCCTGCGCGGCATTCTCTATCTCTACGAAGACACCGTGTCCTTTCTCGCCCGGCAGGTGGCGCGTGCCGCGCACAATTACCTCGAAGGCCTGCTGCCACCATTCTTCAAGGCGCTGGTGCAGCATACCGCGCAGTCCAATTACTCCTGGCACACGCCGGGGCACGGCGGTGGCGTGGCCTACCGCAAGAGCCCGGTGGGCCAGGCCTTCCACCAGTTCTTCGGCGAGAACACGCTGCGCTCGGATCTGTCCGTGTCGGTGCCGGAGCTGGGCTCGCTGCTCGATCACACCGGCCCGCTGGCCGAAGCCGAGGCCCGCGCGGCGCGCAACTTCGGCGCCGATCACACCTTCTTCGTGATCAACGGCACCTCCACGGCGAACAAGATCGTCTGGCATTCGATGGTCGGCCGTGACGACCTGGTGCTGGTGGATCGCAACTGCCACAAATCGATCCTGCACTCGATCATCATGACCGGCGCCATCCCGCTGTACCTGACGCCGGAGCGCAACGAGCTGGGCATCATCGGGCCGATCCCGCTCGGCGAATTCAGCAAGGAATCGATCCAGGCCAAGATCGATGCCAGCCCGCTGGCCCGGGGGCGTGCGCCCAAGGTCAAGCTGGCGGTGGTGACCAACTCTACCTATGACGGCCTGTGCTACAACGCCGAACTGATCAAGCGCACCCTGGGCGACAGCGTCGAGGTACTGCACTTCGACGAGGCCTGGTACGCCTACGCGGCGTTCCACGAGTTCTACGCTGGGCGCTACGGCATGGGCACCGAGGGCGGCGCGCAGACGCCGCTGGTGTTCAGCACCCACTCGACGCACAAGCTGCTGGCGGCCTTCAGCCAGGCGTCGATGATCCACGTGCAGGACGGCGGGCAGCGTCAACTGGATCGCGACCGCTTCAACGAAGCTTTCATGATGCATATTTCCACCTCGCCGCAGTACGGCATCATCGCTTCGCTGGATGTGGCCTCGGCGATGATGGAAGGCCCGGCGGGGCGCTCGCTGATCCAGGAAACCTTCGACGAGGCGCTGAGTTTTCGCCGTGCCCTGGCCAACGTGCGGCGCAACCTGGCGGCGGACGACTGGTGGTTCAGCATCTGGCAGCCGAACCTGGGCGAGGGCAACGAAGGGGTGGCCACCGCCGATTGGCTGCTAGAACCCAACGCCGACTGGCACGGTTTCGGCGAGGTGGCCGAGGACTACGTGCTGCTCGACCCGATCAAGGTGACCCTGGTGATGCCGGGGCTCAATGCCGCGGGTCGTCTGGAGCAGCAGGGCATCCCGGCGGCGGTGGTCAGCAAGTTTCTCTGGGAGCGCGGCCTGGTGGTGGAAAAGACCGGCCTGTACTCCTTCCTCGTGCTGTTCTCCATGGGCATCACCAAGGGCAAGTGGAGCACTCTGCTGACCGAGCTGCTGGAATTCAAGCGCAGCTATGACGCCAACCTGCCTCTGGCGCAGGTGTTGCCCACCATCGCCCAGACCGGTGCAAGCCGCTATCAGGGCATGGGCCTGCGTGATCTGTGCGATGCGTTGCACGGCTGTTATCGCGATAACGCCACTGCCAGGGCGCTGAAGACCATGTACACGACCTTGCCCGAGGTGGCGATCAAACCGGCCGACGCCTATGACCGTCTGGTACGCGGCGAGGTAGAGTCGGTGCCGGTGGAGCGCCTGGAAGGGCGCATCGCGGCGGTGATGCTGGTGCCCTATCCGCCGGGCATTCCGCTGATCATGCCGGGCGAGCGTTTCACGGCGGCGACGCGCTCGATTCTCGACTACCTGAGCTTTGCGCGGACTTTCGACCAGGCCTTTCCGGGTTTCGATATCGATGTGCACGGCCTGCAGGTGGAGGAAGGGCGCTATTGCGTGGACTGCCTGGTCGAGTGAGGCGAGGCGTTGCCGCGCCGAGCAAGAATCCAGCCAGATCAACCTCTTAATCGCCATAGTCAAAGTGTTTTTTAAACCCTTGGACGAGGCGTGCATCACAGTGTCGGCATCGACTTTTGCAGCGTGCTTGTTATAGTTGCGCGGCTATTAGTTCGCAAAAATAATGACTGCGCTGCCAAGTCAGCGGCTGAGGATTACCGTCATGCCCGAGTATCAAGCCTTCCGCGTCGAACTCGTGGACAAGATCGCCCATGTGCAGATCAACCGCCCGGAAAAGATCAATGCGATGAACGCCGATTTCTGGCGGGAAATCATCGAGATCTTCCGCTGGGTCGACGACACCGACGCCGTGCGTGTGGTGGTGCTTTCCGGCGCTGGCAAGCATTTCTCCTCGGGCATCGATCTAATGCTGCTGGCCTCGGTGGCCGCCCAGCTCGGCAAGGACGTCGGTCGCAACGCCGACGCGCTGCGGCGCAAGATTCTCGAACTGCAAGCCTCCTTCAATGCCGTCGACCAGTGCCGCAAGCCGGTGCTGGCGGCCATCCAGGGCTATTGCCTGGGTGGCGCCATCGACCTGATCAGCGCCTGCGACATGCGCTACGCCACCGTCGATGCACAGTTTTCCATCAAGGAGATCGACATGGGCATGGCCGCCGATGTCGGCACCCTGCAGCGCCTGCCACGGATCATTGGCGACGGCATGATGCGCGAGCTGGCCTATACCGGGCGCAGCATCGATGGCCAGGAGGCCGCCCGCATTGGCCTGGTCAACCGTACCTATGACAACCAAGAGGCCCTGCTGGCGGGAGTCATGCAGCTTGCCGGCGAAATCGCCGGCAAGTCGCCGATCGCCGTGCGCGGCACCAAGCAGATGATTCGCTATATGCGCGACCATCGGGTCGATGACGGGCTCGACTACATCGCTACCTGGAATGCGGCCATGCTGCAATCCGAGGATCTGCGTCTGGCCATTGCCGCGCACATGAGCAAGCAGAAGCCGGAGTTCGCAGACTGATGCCTTGTAGACTCTTGTACGGCGCAACTTGCGAGGTGCCCAGCGTATGGTGAGCGGAGCGACATCCCTGAACCTGGTGCGTGACGAGCTGTTCAACACCATGGAAGAGGCCGAGCGCAGTCTCGAGCAGTTCATCGTCGAGCGGCATAACGGCAGCCTGTTGCAACAGGCGGTGGAAAGCCTGCAACAGGTGCGTGGCACGCTCAACCTGATCGAACTGGCCGGTGCCGAGCTGTTGGCGCAGGAAGTGCTCGACCAGGCCACCGACATTCCGGCTGGCGCCGGTGAAGAGCGCGACGTGCAACTGGCGGCGCTGAGTAACGCCCTGCATGTGCTACGCCGCTACCTCGAGAGCCTCGACGTGCATCGCCAGGAAATGCCCGAACTGCTGTTGCCGGCGATCAACGACCTGCGCCAGGCCGGTAGCCAGCCGCCGTTGCCGGAAAGTTTCTTTTTCAGCCTGCGTCTCGACCAGGCTCGCCCGCAATCCTCGGTGCCGGTGGTCGATGAGGCCACCCGTCAGGTGCAGGCCAAGCGCCTGCGACACATGTATCAGGTGGGATTGCTGGGCTTCGTCCGTGAACAGAACACCCAGGCCAGCCTCAAGCTTATGGCGCGCGCCATGGCGCGGCTGGACAGCCTGTTCGCCAGCGAGGCGCGTGGGCGCATGTGCTGGATTGGCGCGGCGGCCATCGAGTCGCAGGCCGATGGTCAGTTGCTGCCGCGCAAATCGCGCAAGCAACTGTTCCTGCGCCTGGATCGCGAACTGAAACTGATGCTCGGCAACCCGCATTACGAAGCGCCGCGCAGCCTGCTCAAGGAACTGCTGTATCTGGTAGCCCTGGCTGACAGCCATGGGCCGCTGGCCAGCGCCATGCGCGAGGTGTTCGGGCTCACGCCACTGCCATTCACCGACCACCTGCTGGAAGAGGAATACCAGCGTCTGGCTGGGCCGGGGCAGGCGGTGATGCGCTCCTTGTCCACGGCCATTCGCGAAGAGCTGACCAGCGTCAAGGACATGCTCGATCTGCTCGAGCGCGGCACCTTGCAGGAGGATACCCTGGGTACCCTGCATGCGCTGCTGGGCAAGCTGGCGAAGACCCTGAGCATGGTGGGCCTGAGCTCCGCCGGCAATGCCTTGAGCGTCCAGCTCCCGCAGGTGGCCGCCTGGAACGACAGCGAACCACCGGCGCTGGAGCAGTTGCACAAGCTGGCCGATGCCGTGCTCTATGTCGAAGGCATGGTGGCCAGCCTGGAAAGCGGTTCGCGGCGTGACGCGCAGCCGGCGCCGAGTGCGGCGCTGAGCGATGCCGAATCCTTCGCCTTGCACCAGCTCAACGAGGCGCGCATCGTCGTGGTCGGCGAGGCACAGGCCGGTCTGGCCCTGGCCAAGCGCGCGATCACCGCCTACCTGGAATCCGCCGGCGACAAGATGCACCTGGCCAACGTGCCGTTCAGCCTGCAGGCAGTGCGCGGTGGCCTCTGGTTCCTCGAGCAGCGGCGTGCCGCCGCGCTGGTCGGCGCCTGCGCCGAGTACATCCAGACGCGCATGCTCGACGCTGCGCAGATGCCGTCGGAGCAGATGCTGGAAACCCTCGCCGATGCCCTGAGCAGCCTGGAGTACTACCTCGAGGCGGGGGCTGTGCTGCGCCCGGAAACCCAGCCGAGCGTGCTCGACCTGGCCGAGGACAGCATCAGGGCGCTCGGCATGCCGGTGGCGGCCTGATATGGCCTGGCAGCATCGTTATCTCGATCCGGCCCAGCCAGGCGGTTGGGCCTTGCTCTATGATCGTCAGCATTTTCTCGCCGACGGCAATGGCGTGCTCTTTCCGCGTGACTGGATCAAGCGCCAGGATCTGCCGATCCTCAGCGAGCAGGGCATCGGGCATTTCGACGAACAGCCGGTCTATCTGTTGCAACTCGACTCCGCCGCCGAGCTGTCGGGCTGTTCCTGGCAGAGCCTGCGTCAGTTCATGCTGCATGGTGAAGCCGAAACCTTCCGCATGCTGACCTATGCCGCGCAGATCGGCACCTGGCAGCGCGAGCATCGTTTCTGCGGCGGCTGCGGGGCGGCGACGCAGCAGGTGCCGGGGGAGTGGGCGATGCGCTGCGAGGCCTGCGAGTCGCAGCATTACCCACGCCTGTCGCCGAGCATGATCGTGCTGGTGACCCGGGGCGACGAGATTCTCCTGGCGCGTTCGCCGCGTTTCGTCACAGGCGTCTACAGCACCCTGGCGGGCTTCGTCGAGCCGGGCGAATCGGTGGAGCACTGCGTGGCGCGCGAAGTGCACGAAGAAGTGGGCTTGCAGGTGCACAACCTGCAGTACATCGGCAGCCAGGGCTGGCCGTTCCCGCATTCTTTGATGCTGGGCTTTCATGCCGAATACGCCGGCGGCGAGATCGTCATGCAGGAAGACGAGATCGAGGACGCGCGCTGGTTCCGCGTGGATGACCTGCCGCCGTTGCCGGCCTCGCGTTCCATCGCCCGCCATCTGATAGATCTGTACGTGGCACGCCGTCTGGGCCTGCCGGAGCCGCAACTGCCGCAATGAGTGTAGCCCGGATGCAATCCGGGATTCATGTCAGCCGACCCAGTGCTGCCAGACCAGGCGTGCGGTCAGCGCTAGTACCACCAGAATGAATACCGGGCGGATGAACTTCGAGCCGCCCCTGATCGCCGTGCGGGCGCCGAGGAAGGCGCCGACCATCAGCGCTGCGCCCATGCTCAGGCCGAGCACCCAGGCCACCTGGCCGAAGGCGATGAATACCACCAGTGCCGCCGCGTTGCTGACGAAGTTCATGGTGCGCGCCACGCCGCTGGCGCGCACCAGATCGAGCGGGTACATGAGCAGGCTGCTGACCGTCCAGAACGCGCCGGTGCCGGGCCCGGCCACGCCATCGTAAAGCCCCAGGCTCAGCCCCTGCGGCCATTGCCGGCCACGAGCGATGGGCAGGTTCTGCTCGCTGGGCGCTTCCGGCGTACGGCCGAACAGCAGGTACAGGCCGCAGGCGAAAACCACTGCTGGCAGCATCTGGTTGAGCCATTCGGCGGGCAGCCAGTGTGCGATCAAGGCGCCCAGCAGTGCGCCGACCAGGGTCGCCAGCAGGGCGTTGCGCCACTGGCTGGGGTCGAACAGCTTGCGCCGATAGAAGGTGAAGGCCGCCGTGCCCGAGCCGAAGGTGGCGCAGAGCTTGTTGGTGCCCAGCACCAGATGGGGTGGCAGGCCAGCGGTGAGCAGGGCAGGGATGGTCAGCAGGCCGCCGCCACCGGCGATGGCGTCGATGAAGCCGGCCGTGAAGGCCACCAGGGCAAGGATGGCGAGGGTACTGGGATCGATGGCAAGTTCGAGCGCGAAGGGCATGGAAAGTGTCGACTTGTGGGCGAATGCGCAGCCTGCTGGCTGTTCGCCGTGAAAAGAGCTGCGCATAATGCCCTGATTTTGCCAGAGAAGGAACGTGACCGATGCAATACAACGGCTTGGCCTGGGCAACTGCCTTGCTGGCAGTGCTGGCGCTGCTGGTGGCGCTGCGCATTCTGCTCAACAGCGGCTGGTTTCTGGGGTGGCTGCGTGGCACCTGCGGGCTGGCGTTCCTGGCACTGGCTACGCTGGTGGGGCTGGTGGCCTACGACCTGTACTCCTATTCGCCGTTGCCGGACGACAAACCCCTGGTGACCCTGAGCTTCAAGGCCGATGGCCCACAGCGCTACAGCGTCACCCTGTTGGAGGGTGGGCGAGAGCGCAAGGTGACCTTGGAAGGGGACATGTGGCAGCTCGATGGGCGCCTGATCCGCTGGAAGGGCATCGCGGCGCTGATCGGCTTGCAACCCGGTTATCGCCTCGAACGCCTGTCCGGGCGTTTCCTCGCCATCGAGCAGCAGGCCCTGGCTCAGCATGGCCGCGTACAACTGGCGCAAAGCCCCTATGGCATCGATCTGTGGCGCTGGCTACGGCTGAATCAGCGTGACCTGTTCCTGTTCGAGCCGCAGGCGCTGCGAGTGACCTATCTGCCGATTGCCGCCGATGCGGTCTATAGCGTCAGGCTGACGCCTACCGGCCTGCTGGCGGAACCGATGAGCCCGGCAGCCGAAGCGGCGTTGAAGAACTGGTAGCGGCCGCTTGCGGCCATCTGATGACCCTGGTTGCAGAGTAGGGTGCGCTGTGCGCACCGATAGCAACCGCTGAATCTGCGGTGCGCATGGCGCACCCTACAAAAAAGGCACCGTAAGGTGCCTTTGTCGTGTATGGCCTCCGGCTTCAGGAAAGGAAACCGCCGTCCACGTTCAGGGCGATGCCGGTGGTATAGCTGGACGCTTCGCTGGCCAGGTACAGCACCGCGCCGGCCATCTCGCTGGGGTCGGCCACGCGCTTGAGCGGAATGCGCTGCAGGGCCATCTTGAGAATGGCGTCGTTCTTGGTCAGCGCCGAGGCGAACTTGGTGTCGGTCAGGCCCGGCAGCAGGGCGTTGCAGCGAATGCCGAAGGCCGCGCACTCCTTGGCGAAGACCTTGGTCATGCTGATCACCGCCGCCTTGGTCACCGAGTAGATGCCCTGGAACTCGCCCGGCGTGACGCCGTTGATCGAAGCGACGTTGATGATCGAGCCGCCGCCGTTTTCCTTCATCAGCTTGCCGCCTTCGATGGACATGAAGTAGTAGCCACGAATGTTCACGTCCACGGTCTTCTGGAAGGCGCCCAGGTCGGTGTCCAGCACGTTGCAGAACTGCGGGTTGGTGGCCGCGTTGTTGACCAGGATGTCGAGGCGCCCGAACTGCTCGCGGATCTGCGCGAAGACGCTGGTGATCTGCTCCATCTCGCCGATGTGGCAGGCGATGGCGGTGGCCTTGCCGCCGTCAGCGATGATGGCGTCGGCCACGGCCTGGCAGCCCTCGATCTTGCGGCTGGAGACGATGACATGGGCGCCTTGCTGGGCCAGCAGCTTGGCGATGGCTTCGCCGATGCCGCGGCTGGCGCCGGAAACGAAGGCGATCTTGCCGTCGAGATCGAACAGTTGGGTCTTGGACATTGTGATTTTCCCGGGGTTAGAGCGTGGATTTGCCGATGACCTGCAGGCACATGCGCTCCAGCAGCTTGTTCATCTGGACGAACTGGGCGAAGCGCTTGTCCTGAGTCTGGCCGTGGAAGAAGCGGTAGTAGATCTGCTGGACGATGCCGGCCAGGCGGAACAGGCCGTAGGTGTAGTAGAAATCGAAGTTGTTGATCTCGATGCCGGCCTTTTCCGCGTAATAGTCGACGAACTGCTGGCGGCTGAGCATGCCGGGGGCATTGCTCGGCTGGCGGCGCATCAGTTGCACCGGTACCGGGTCTTCGGCTTCGATCCAGTAGGCCAGCGTGTTGCCCAGATCCATCAGCGGATCGCCGATGGTGGTCATCTCCCAGTCGAGCACGCCGATGATTTGCATTGGGTTGTCCGGATCGAGAATCACGTTGTCGAAGCGGTAGTCGTTGTGCACGATGCCTGGCTTGTGGTGATCAGCCGGCATCTTCTCGCGCAGCCAGGCCATGATCGGTTCCCAGGTCGGTGCATCGGGGGTCAGGGCCTTCTGGTAGCGGTCACTCCAGCCGCTGATCTGCCGCTCCACGTAGCCTTCCGGCTTGCCCAGGTCGCCCAGGCCACAGGCGGCGTAATCGACGTTGTGCAGATCCACCAGCTTGTCGATGAAGCTCTTGCACAGCGCCTCGGTCTGCTCCGGGGTGAAGTTCAGCTCGGCGGGCATGTCGGCGCGCAGGATGATGCCCTTGAGGCGCTCCATGACATAGAACTCGGCGCCAATCACCGACTCGTCGGTGCAGTGCACGTAGGCCTTGGGGCAATAGGGGAAACCGGCATTGAGTCGGTTGAGAATGCGGTACTCGCGGCCCATGTCATGAGCTGATTTGGCCTTGTGGCCGAAGGGCGGGCGGCGCAGCACGAATTCCTGTTGCGGGTACTCGATCAGGTAGGTGAGGTTGGAGGCACCACCGGGAAACTGGCTGATCCTGGCCTCGCCACTCAGGCCGGGAATCTGTGCCTTGAGATAGGCGTCGATGGCAGCACTGTCGAGTTCTTCGCCGCTGCGGATATCGGTGGATTGATCGGTGAGCGCCATGTCTATCCCTTCTATTGATGATGGGTGCCCCAGATAATTTCCTAATCTAATGCTGTGCCTGGGGCGCCACAAGCGATACGCCTCGTCATAGGCGGGCGTGTTGCCTCGCAATCAAACTGCCTGATCAGTCATTTTAGGCTTTGTACGAAAAGAGCCTGCGCTCGGTAATGCTGCGTTGCCCCCCTCAGAATGCTCATTTACCACACGTAAACTCCGCTTCTTCGAGGAGGTTCGCCCTGTCGGACTGGCAATACTGTGTTAGTTGTTCTTGTGTCTGTTCCGGGTTGCCGCGTTTTTGTTGATGTCTCTGGTTTCGCCCTCCCGGGCGAGTCACTTTTGTAGGGCAAAAGTAACCAAAACCTTCCGCCCGGTCATCCGGCCCTCGCTGCGCGAGGGTTCGCTCACTCCATCGCCGCTCCAGAGGCCCGCCACGGTGGGCCATCCATGGCCCATCGTGGCTTTCGCGGCATCCATGCCGCTCAACCTCTTCCGCAACGATTCCGTTCGCCCTCCTGGGCGGGCTCTGCACGCGCCTGAACCTGCGGTAACTCCCTGGGAGTCTGCGTGCTTGATGTGGCAGCCGTAGGGCGGATCGGGGCGCCGACTGCTCGTAGCGCCAGCGAACAGTCCGCCGTGCCATGCTGAGCTCGGCACCACAACCTACGTCCAATACCCCAACGGCGCGCTGCTTCCGAGCGGCCGGCGTTTCGGGGCGAATGAAACTACGCGAATGAAAATATTGGTTTAATTCGACGGCCCCATCGTGGCCTCATAATTCAAAGAAAAGTGAGTTGCCCGAGGGGGCCACAGGGAGTTCCTGTACACACCGCAGTGGCGTCCAGAAGACCAAGCAGCACACAAACTTGCCACTCCGGTAGCAAGCAAACAGCCCTATAAAAACCTGGCATGAGGTTTTAACGAAAGCCCCTGGCCGCAAATGCTTGAGCGAACGCCATCGCTGTCATACGGCATTCACCTAATCGCCATATCCCTGCCACCGCGTTTCGTTGCAATCACAGCGAAAACGGGGAGGAATGCTCATGCGAATCTGTGTGATCGGTGCTGGATATGTCGGTTTGGTCAGCGCGGCCTGCTTCGCTGAAATGGGCAATCGGGTGATTTGCGTGGAGCGTGATCCGCTGCGGGTGGCGCGCCTGAACAAGGGCGAGGTGCCCATCTACGAGCCCGGGCTCGAACCCATTCTCAAGGCGCAGACCCAGAGCGGCCAACTGAGCTTCACCACGCAACTGACCGCCGGCATTCGCCAGGCGGAGATCATCTTCATCGCGGTCGGCACGCCCAGTGGCGAAGACGGTTCCGCCGACCTCAGCCATGTGCTCGCCGTGGCCGACGAGCTGGGCGAGCAACTGGAACACCCTTGCCTGGTGGTGGACAAGTCCACCGTGCCGGTCGGCACAGGCGAGCAGGTGGCGCGGCGCATCAACGCCGGCCTGGCCAGGCGGCAGCAGTGCGCACGGGTGGTGGTGGCGAGCAACCCGGAATTTCTCAAGGAAGGCTCGGCGGTCGAGGATTTCATGCGCCCCGATCGGGTCATCGTCGGCTGCGACGAGGAGCGCGGCCGGGAAGTGTTGCGCCGTCTCTATTCGCCGTTTCTGCGCAACCATGACCGCCTGCTGTGCATGAGCCTGCGCGCTGCCGAGTTCAACAAGTACGCGGCCAACGCCTTTCTTGCCACCAAGATCTCCTTCATCAACGAAATGGCCGGCATCTGCGCGCGCCTGGGGGTGGACATCGAGGATGTGCGCCGTGGCATCGGCAGCGACAAGCGTATCGGCACCCACTTCATCTATGCCGGCTGTGGCTATGGTGGCTCGTGCTTTCCCAAGGACGTGCGCGCGCTGATCCGCACCGCCGAGCATGAGGGCATTGAACCTGGCATCCTGCGCGCGGTCGAAGCCCGCAATGCGTTGCAGAAAACGCTGTTGTTCCAGGCCATCCGCGAACATTTCAACGGCCATTTGCAGGGCCGTGTCGTGGCGCTGTGGGGGTTGGCGTTCAAACCGGGTACCGATGATCTGCGTGAAGCGCCGAGCTTGGTGCTGCTCGATGCCCTGCTCAATGCCGGGGCGCGGGTGCAGGCTTGCGATCCTGCAGCCCTGGCCGGTGTGGCACGGCGTTATGCGCAGGCCATCGAGAGCGGCCAACTGGTGTTGAGCGAGTCTCCTTACGTGGCCTGCCAGGGCGCCGATGCGCTGGTGCTGGTCACCGAGTGGAAGCAGTATCGCCAGCCCGACTTCGCCCGCATTCGCGGGGCCATGCGCATGCCGGTGCTGTTCGACGGGCGTAACATCTACGACTCGGCACAACTGGTGGAACAGGGCTTTCTGTACCGTGGTATCGGTAGGCCAGCAGCCGGGAGTTGTAAGGCTAGCGCGGCTTGATAGACTAGGCTCCGTACGAAAAGTCGTCGAGCGAAGGTCAGGCAAGGCGAAATCGCTCGAAGAAGCGCAGTTTACGTGCTGTAAATGAGCATTCTGAGAGTGATTTCAACGCAGCATCACCGAGCGCAGGCACTTTTCGTACAAAGCCTAAGGGCCGTTCACGATTCAGGAACCTGGCCCGCCGTTGCGGGCCCGATCATTCGTGAGCAGGTCTGCAGCGCGCAATCCACCCATCCCCATTAGGGAGTCCCATGATCAAGAAATGCCTGTTCCCCGCCGCCGGTTACGGCACCCGCTTCCTCCCCGCCACCAAGGCGATGCCCAAGGAAATGTTGCCGGTGGTGAACAAGCCACTGATCCAGTATGGGGTTGAAGAGGCCCTCGAAGCCGGTCTCGACCAGATCTCCATCGTCACCGGGCGCGGCAAACGCGCGCTGGAAGACCATTTCGATGTGAGCTACGAACTGGAGCACCAGATCAAGGGCACCGACAAGGAGAAGTACCTGGTCGGCATCCGTCGTCTGATCGATGAATGCAGCTTCTCTTACACCCGCCAGGTCGAGATGAAAGGCCTGGGCCACGCCATCCTCTGCGGCCAGCCGCTGATCGGTGACGAGCCGTTTGCCGTGGTACTGGCCGATGACCTGTGTCTGAACCTCGAAGGTGACAGCGTGCTGGCGCAGATGGTCAAGCTGTACAACCAGTTCCGTTGCTCCATCGTCGCGATCCAGGAAGTGCCCAAGGACGAAACCTACAAGTACGGCGTGATCGACGGCGAGATGATCCGCGAAGACATCTACCGCGTCAGCAACATGGTAGAAAAACCCAAACCCGAAGACGCGCCGTCGAATCTGGCGATCATCGGTCGCTACATCCTCACCCCGGACATCTTCGACCTGATTCGCAGCACCCCGCCGGGCAAGGGCGGTGAAATCCAGATCACCGACGCCCTGATGCGCCAGGCCCAGCAAGGCTGCGTGATGGCGTACAAGTTCAAGGGGCAGCGTTTCGACTGCGGCAGCGCCGAAGGTTACATCGACGCCACCAACTTCTGCTTCGAGAATCTGTACAAGACCGGCAAAGCGTTCTGATACGTCGGCCAGTCAACAGAACGCCACCTCCGGGTGGCGTTTTGCATTTCAGGGGATGGGCATCTGCTCGGAGCCGGGCCCGAGTGGCTGGCCGTAGCTGAACTCCACGTAATTGCCGGCTGGGTCACGCAGGCCGCAGTAATAGCCGACCGGGTAGGGCTCATCGCGCGGTGGCCAGATTAGGCAACCCTGTTCCTCGGCCATTGCCGCGACTTGATCGACCTCGGCGCGGCTGGCCAGGGCGAAGCCGAAATGGCTGTAGTCATCCTCTGCCAGGTTGCGTTGCTGGCCACCGGGAATGATGACGATGATGAACTGGTGTTCCTTGCCGGGCTCGGCCAGCCAGACGATGCGCTGGCTGTCACCGGGGCGCTGGTGAACCACCTGCATGCCGCAGAAGCGCTGATAGAAGGCTATGCAGGCATCGATATCCGGGACGTGCAGGGCAAGGTGGGTCAGGGTAGGGCGCATCACTGTTCTCCTCCCGCTTGTATGGCCCCTGGCATGGGGCTTTGCGGTATGCTCCCGGTCTGCCAAGGAGATACCTCATGAGTTACGACTTCGACCTTTTCGTGATCGGCGCCGGTTCCGGCGGCGTTCGGGCCGCGCGCTTCGCGGCTGGCTATGGTGCGCGTGTCGCGGTTGCCGAAAGCCGCTACCTGGGCGGTACCTGCGTCAACGTCGGCTGCGTGCCGAAGAAACTGCTGGTCTATGGCGCGCATTACGCCGAGGACATCGAACAGGCCGGTGCCTTCGGCTGGTCGCTGGGTGAAGCGAAGTTCGACTGGGCGACCCTGATCAGCAACAAGAACCATGAAATCCAGCGCCTCAATGGCATCTATCGCAATCTGTTGACCAACAGCGGCGTGACTTTGTTCGAGGGCCATGCGCGCATCCTCGATGCGCACAGCGTCGAGGTCAATGGCCAGCGCCACCGCTGCGAACGCATCCTCATCGCCACCGGCGGCTGGCCGCACATTCCCGACATTCCCGGCTGCGAGCTGGCCATCAGCTCCAACGAGGCCTTCTTCCTGCCCACCCTGCCCAAGCGGGTGCTGGTGGTCGGTGGCGGTTACATCGCCGTGGAGTTCGCTTCGATCTTCAATGGTCTGGGCGCACAGACCAGCCTGCTCTATCGCGGCGACCTGTTCCTGCGTGGCTTCGACGGCGCCGTGCGCGAGCACCTGCGCGACGAGCTGAGCAAGAAGGGCGTCGACCTGCAGTTCAACGCCGATATTGCCCGCATCGAACGCCAGGCCGATGGCGCGCTCGCCGCCACTCTCAAGGATGGTCGCGTGCTGCATGCCGACTGCGTGTTCTACGCCACCGGGCGGCGGCCGATGCTGGACAACCTGGGCCTGGAGAACGTCGAGGTGAAGCTCGACGAGCAGGGTTTCATCGAGGTGGACGATCTGTACCAGAGCAGCACGCCGTCGATCCTGGCCATTGGCGATGTGATCGGTCGCGTGCAACTGACACCGGTGGCCCTGGCCGAGGGCATGGCGGTGGCACGGCGGCTGTTCAAGCCCGAGGAGTATCGCCCGGTGGATTACCAGATGATCCCCACGGCCGTGTTCAGCCTGCCGAACATCGGCACGGTGGGTCTTAGCGAAGAACAGGCCATCGAAGCCGGGCACAAGGTGAAGATCTTCGAGAGCCGCTTCCGGCCGATGAAGCTGACCCTGACCGAGTGCCAGGAGCGCATCCTGATGAAGCTGGTGGTCGATGCCGACAGCGATCGCGTGCTGGGCTGCCACATGGTCGGCCCGGAGGCCGGCGAGATCGTCCAGGGCCTGGCCATCGCGCTGAAGGCCGGTGCCACCAAGCAGGTCTTCGACGAGACCATCGGCGTGCACCCCAGTGCCGCGGAAGAGTTCGTCACCTTGCGTACGGCGGTCAGGTAAGCATCCATCATGCAGCAACTGTTCTATTTCGCCGACCTGTTCGGCGTGGCCGTGTTCGCCATCACCGGTGCCCTGATGGCTGGGCGCAAGTCCATGGATCTGTTCGGGGTATTGGTCATGGCCATCGTCACCGCGTTGGGTGGTGGCACCCTGCGTGACCTGATCCTGGACAATCACCCGGTCAGCTGGATTCGCGACGACACCTACATCCTCGTCGCCTCACTGGCGGCGCTGGGCACCGTGGCCTGGGTACGCATGACCCGACCGATCCATGAAAAGGGCCTGTTGATCGCCGATGCCATCGGCCTGGCGGTATTCACCGTGTATGGCACCGAACTGGCGTTGCAGCACGACACGCCGATCAGCACGGCGGTGATCATGGGGGTGATGACCGGCGTGGTCGGTGGGGTGATCCGCGATGTGCTGTGCAACGAGATACCGTTGATCTTCCAGAAGGAAATTTACGCCACGGCCTGCATCGCCGGTGCCCTGGCGTTCATCGGCCTGCGCATGCTCGGCACGCCGCACTGGCTGGATACCGCTGCCGCCATGCTGGTGGTACTGCTGGCGCGCCTGGCCGCGATCCATTGGCACCTGGCGCTGCCCCGTTTCCATCTTCTCGATAAGCCCTGAGGACTGATCCGGCTGCACCTGCAGCCACACCGAGAAGGCGCCCACCCCGGCCCAGAACACGATGAACAGCCAGGGTGAGCGCAAGGAGAACAGCAGCGACTTGTAGCCGCTGTCCATGCTCGACTCCTGCTCGCTGAACAGCGGGAAGTCGTCGTAGGCATGGCCGAAGCCGGGCTCGCCGCGCAGCAGTTGTTCCTGCTTGTAATGCCAATGCCCGATGATCGCCGCCGAAGCCTTGATGCCGGGCCAGGCGTGCAGTGAGCTGACCACTCCCAGCAGCGCCAGCAGGGTCGGGAAGACCAGGGTGAAGAGCTCGCCCCAGACGTCATTGCTGTTGGCCATCGAGGTGGCGTAGGCAATCACCAGGAAGGACTGCGCCGACAGGTAGGCGTTAGTGCGGCCGGCCAGCAGGCTGGTTTCGTACTGGATTTCCCGGCGATAGAAATCGAGCCGCTCCCTGGGGCTGCCGAAGAGCAGTGTCAGCGATGGATCATCCGGTTTCATCCGAACCTCGGCAGGCGTCTTTGCGCCATCGGCGCCTGGTTCTGGCTATACCGGGCAGGTGCCCGGCAGGTCTTGCGTTTCATCCCATTTCCTCGTGTGCAGCGTTCAGGTGTTCACCTGCGTTGCAGGCGCACCTGTAAAGGGACTGGCATGGCTCGACTACGCTCGCCCAAACCGACGGACGGACGCGCGATTCTTTCCTGACCTTTGCCCTGCCAAGCGGTCACAACAGGCAGGAGGAACCGCCCATGCACCAGTCCGAACGCAACAGCCGCCGTGTGCCGGTACGCGAGAACATGCCCCTGCAGATTCGTGGTTGGCAGATCGAGCGCGTGGGGTGGTATGGCCTGCTCCTGCTGGTCGCGCTGGCATTGGCCGGCCTGTTTTCCAAGGGGCTGCTGAGCGATGCCCGTCTTGCCAGCCCCCAGGGTGAGCTGCAGGTGCACTATCAGCGCTTCATGCGCAACGGCGCTTCGTCGTTGCTGCAGGTGAGGTTGCCGCGCACGTCTGCTCTGGAGCTGGGCGGCGAGCTGCTGCAGGGCTTCTCCATCGAATCGATCCAGCCGCAGCCGGCCAGCAGCGTCAGCGACGGCCAGGGTGGGCTGGCCTTGCACTTCGGCAAGGGCGCGGCCATCACCGAGGTCAGCATCCAGCTCAAGGCCGACGGTGTCGGCGCCTATCGTTCGCACCTGCACGCGGCTGGCCAGCGGGTCGAGATCAGCCAGTTCATCTACCCCTGAGGAGACTCCCATGGATGCCGTGCTACGTGCGGGCGCCATCTACCTGGCGTTGCTGATCCTGTTCAAACTGGCTGGCCGGCGTTCGCTGGCGCAGCTTTCCACCTTCGACTTCGTGCTGCTGCTGATCATCGGCGAGGCGACCCAGCAGGCGCTGCTGGGCGAGGATTTCTCCATCACCAACGCGGTGCTGGTTATCGTCACCCTGATCGTGCTGGATGTCGGCGCCTCGCTGCTCAAGCGCCGCAACACCTGGCTGGCACAGATGCTCGACGGCACGCCGACCGTGGTGGTCGAGGACGGCGTACCGCTGCAATGGCGCCTGGACAAGTCGCGGCTGACGCTCGACGACGTCATGGACGTCGGCCCGTGAGAACGGCCTGGAGCGCCTGGAGCAGATTCGCTACGCGATCATCGAGCGCAACGGCAAGATCTCCATCATCCCGCGGCCTGACTGAGGCGCACACGACCGCTCGTCTGCGGCGTGGCGATACAGCGAAGAAAAAAGCTGAACATCCGCCGCGGGGGCTTTCTCCAAACAGTGCAAGGGCATTGGTGCCCTGTCACTGAGGAGATACCGATATGACCACCAACAAAAACCCTGGCAACTTCGCCAACGACCGCGAGAAGGCCTCCGAGGCCGGCAAGAAAGGCGGGCACAACAGCGGCGGCAACTTCGCCAATGACCGTGAGAAGGCTTCCGAGGCTGGCCGCAAAGGCGGGCAGAACAGCCACGGCGGTCGTAGTTGAGTCTTGCCACACCCCGAGGAGGCTCCTGGTGGGCCTCCTTCCTCCCAGAGTTGCGCGACATTCGACAAGCGAGCCTGATGCCCTTCGATGCAAACCCCTGGGTCTGGCACGCATGCAGTTCGCCTTCAGCATGTCCTTCCGCTTGAAGCTTCCATCTGTTTCGCAGCACGGTGACACCCGAGCCGGGCTATCACTAAGCGGGGGGATGAAAAATTCTTGAACCGGGGGGCGCTCAGATGAGTCCTTTCCTAGTACCCACCCTCAGAATATTGGTGCCCCATGATCAAGAAATGTCTGTTTCCCGCTGCTGGTTACGGTACCCGCTTCCTGCCTGCGACCAAGTCGATGCCCAAGGAAATGCTGCCGGTGGTGGATACGCCGCTGATCCAGTATGGCGTCGAGGAAGCATTGGAGGCCGGTCTCAACCAGATCGCCATCGTCACTGGCCGGGGCAAGCGCTCGCTGGAGGATCACTTCGACATCAGCTACGAGCTGGAGCACGAGATTTCCAACACCAGCAAGGAAAAATCCCTCAACGGCATTCGCCACCTGATCGATTCCTGCACCTTTTCCTACACCCGCCAGGTGGAGATGAAGGGCCTCGGCCACGCCATCCTCACCGGCCGCCCGCTGATCGGCGACGAGGCCTTCGCCGTGGTGCTGGCCGATGACCTGTGCCTGAACGTCGACGGCGATGGCGTGCTGGCGCAGATGGTCAAGCTCTACGAGCAGTTCCGCTGCTCCATCGTCGCCATCCAGGAAGTGCCGATGGAAGAGGTGTCGCGCTACGGCGTGATCGCCGGCGAGGCGCTGCGCGACGACATCTTCCGCATCGAGCGCATGGTGGAAAAACCCAAACCCGAGGATGCCCCGTCGAACCTGGCGATCATCGGCCGCTACATCCTCACCCCGGACATCTTCGACCTGATCGAGCAGACCGAGCCGGGCAAGAGCGGTGAGATCCAGATCACCGATGCCCTGATGAAACAGGCCGAACAGGGCTGCGTGCTGGCTTACAAGTTCAAGGGCCAGCGCTTCGACTGCGGTTCGGCCGAAGGCTACGTGCAGGCCACCAACTTCTGTTTCGAGCACCGTCACAAGACCCACCCGGCAGCCGTGAGCCCTCGCTTGCAGGCTGTCTGACCCAAGGAGCCCCGCATGAACGACAAGACCTTGCCGCCCCAGCATCAGCAACGCCAGCCCGGCCTCGAGCATGCCATGCAGCCCGAGCCGATCTACCTCGACGAAGGCTATCGTCCTGCCGGCAAACTGATCGACAAGGTGGCGATCATCACCGGCGGCGACAGTGGCATCGGCCGTGCCGTGGCCGTGCATTACGCCCTGGAAGGCGCCAAGGTGGCGCTGGTCTATCTGAACGAGGACGAGGACGCGCAGAAGACCGTGGACGAGGTCAAGCGTCACGGCGGCGAGGCCCTGGCCCTGGCTGGTGACGTTGGCGATGCGGGCTTCTGCCAGTGCGTGATCGATGCGGTGATCGGCAAATGGGGGCGCCTGGACATCCTCATCAACAATGCCGGCGAGCAGCACCCGCGCAAGGATCTGTCGGAGATGGACGAGGAGCAATGGCAGCAGACCTTCCGCACCAACATCTTCGCCATGTTCCAACTGACCCGCGCGGCGCTGCCGCACCTGCACAGCGGCGCCAGCATCATCAACACCAGCTCGGTCACCGCTTACAAGGGCAACCCGATGCTGATCGACTACTCCTCGACCAAGGGGGCGATCACCTCGTTCACCCGTTCGTTGTCGATCAACCTGGCATCACGCGGAGTCCGGGTCAACGGCGTGGCCCCGGGGCCGATCTGGACGCCGTTGATTCCTTCCACCTTCAGCGCCGACAAGGTGGCCGAATTCGGCGCCGAAACGCCTCTGGGGCGGCCAGGGCAGCCGGCCGAAGTGGCGCCGGCCTACGTCTACTTGGCCAGCAACGATGCTTCCTACATCACCGGGCAGATGTTGCATGTCAACGGCGGGAGTGTGGTCAACGGCTGATCGCTTCTGAACCGATCGTAAGCGACGCACGGGCATGTAAGTGTTCGTGCGTTTTTTGTTGGGGGCTTGTTGGGGTTGGGCGTTGGTTGTGGTGCCGGGTCGGGCATGGCCCGGCGGACTGTTCGCTGGCGCTACGAGCGGTCGGCGCCCCGATCCGGTCTACGGCTGCTCCATGTTCTCGCGTGCGGCGATGTAGGCGTACTCGCGAAGCAGTACGCCGATTTCATCGGTGAGGGATGAAACATAGAGTTCCTGCATATGTTGAGAACACCAAAAAAACCAACCGCACCATTTCATGTTCGTTCAAGGAAGTGCCGATATACGGCACTAAAAATAACCTGAACACCTCACCGTCTGGATTGCCTGAATACTTGCAAGGGCAATAAAGCCATTGCACGGAAATATCAAACTCAGGAGGGCCATGCCATGGCTGCTAACAAGAATCCGGGAAACTTCGCCAACGACCGTGAGAAAGCTTCCGAAGCAGGACGCAAGGGCGGCAAGAACAGCGGGGGCAACTTCGCCAATGACCGTCAGCGCGCCTCGGAAGCCGGACGCAAGGGAGGCCAGAACAGTCACGGCAGCCGTGACTCCTGAGCCGTCTGCAAGGCCCGATTTCTCGGGCCTTGCATCATTAACCGAAGCTGCAAGAGCGTGATCGAAAAAAGCCTGGATGAGGGAGAGAACATGAACGCCATCGATCTTCTGAAGAAGGATCATGAGACGGTAAAGAGCCTGCTCGAACAACTGCAGGATACCAGCGAGCGCGCCGTGCAAACGCGCAAGAAACTGGTCGCGAAGATAGAACAGGAATTACAGATTCATACCGCACTGGAAGAGCGCATCTTCTATCCGGCTTTCCGTGAGGCCGGCAAGAAAGAAGAAACCGTGATGACCAGTGAGGCCAAGGAAGAACACCGCGCCGTGGATTCTTTGGTATTGCCCGATATCAAGGAAACTTCACCCTCGACCCTGGAGTTCGCCGGGCGGGTGAAAGTGCTCAAGGAATTGCTCGAACATCATATCGAGGAAGAAGAGAGCGACATGTTTCCGCAAGCCAGCAAACTGCTCGGCAAAGGTCGCCTGGAGGAACTGGGTGAGCAGATGCAGGCCATGCGCAAGACCCTCGAGAGCGAGTCGAAGAAACGCGCCGCCTGAACCAAGGCGGGAGCCCTGGGGCTCCCGCCTCGCGCTCATTGCCGGCAGGTCAGGCGCAGGGCCACGCAGGCGATGCGCTCCACCTCGGCGTAAGCCTGATTCTGCAACTCCTCGCCGAACACGTCCGGATCGATCTCTTCGTACTGCCAGTCCCAGCCTGTGTCGCGCAGCGACAGGGCGATGGCATTGAACAGCGCATCCTCACCCTTGACGATCGCCACCCCGCTGTACAGCAGCAGGGTGCCACCCGGTGCCAGGCGTTCCATGGCGGTGTCGAAGATCGCCAGCGACAGCGCGCCGCCGTGCCGGCCGCCGCCATGGCGATAGGTGCGGCGCAGCGGGTCGAGCATATAGGGCGGGTTGGCGATGATCAGGTCGAACTGGCCGTCCACGTCGCGCAGCAAATCGCTGTGCCGGGCCTGCAGGTTGAACAGGCCGGCCAGGCGCGCGTTGACGGTGGTGAAGGCCAGCGCTTCGGGGTTGATGTCCAGTGCCAGCACTTCGGCCTGGGGCCGCGCCAGAGCCGCGCAGATGGCGCCGGCGCCACTGCCGCAACCGATGTCGGCGATACGCCGGATCGGCCGCCGCTCATGGGCCAGGTGCGCCTTGAGCAGGCGCACGAAACGGTAGGTGTCGGGGCCGAAGAACACCGCATCGGCCTGCTCGGTGGGAAAGCCGGCGTGCAGGTAGAGCTGCCCGTCCAGGCTCGACCAGCGCACCCGGCTGCGCCAGAGATCGTCACAGGGTTGCAGCACCCCGGCGCCACGCATCGCCGTCAGGATTGGCTCATCCAGCAGTCCCAGCGAGAAGGGCCGGTTCCAGCCGAAGACATCACGCAGATCGCCGGCCAGGACTGCATCCGCACGGGCATTGACCCGTTCGTGGGTCAGTGGCGTGGGCGTGATGAAGTGGTAAGCGCGTGCCCGCAGCAGGCTACCCAGTTGCAGCAGGGCGATATCGCGCTCGCGGGTTGGGGTCAGGCCGCTCTCGTGCATGGTGTTCTCCGGTTCAACGGGCCTGTTGCAGCAGCGCGCTGAACAGCCGTGTGGCAGCCAGGCCGGCCACGCTGGGGTGGTGGGCCGGGGCCAGCAGTTCGATCAGCCGCGCTTCGCGCTCGGCCGGTGGCAGGGCCTTGAGTTCGTCGCTCAGCGCCTGGCGTTCGTTCTCCTGCAAGGGGGCTTCGGCAGCGGCCGCCGGCAGGCTCAGCACCTCCTTGTGCGGCGCACGGCGCAAGCTCAGGGCTGGGGCCTGGTCGCCAGCGATCCAGTCATGCAGTAGCTGTCGCTCATAGGGGGTGAAAACGCCGAACATGGCTGCGCCTTCACCCTCCACCAGGCGCCAGAAGCGGCTATGGCTGGGGTCGCGCTGACGCCTGATCCAGCCATGGCGCTGCAGGGCGTCGAGAAAGGCCTCGATGCCTTCCGGCGCTGCCAGCCACTGGTTCACCGTGCGCCCGCCGATGCGGCAATGATCCGAGTGCGCCTGGGCGGCGAAAGGGCGTTTGCCTTCGAGCATGCGCAGCAGCTCCTGTTGCAGGTCGAAACCTGCGATCACCGCGCACGAACCGCTGCCCAGATCGTTGAGGCGATAGCCGAGGCGCACGCGGCGGTAGAAGTCCTCGGCATCGCCCACCTGCGGCAGGTTGTCCAGCACGCTCTGCACCGCCTTGGCGGCATGGCCGCTGGCGGCGTTGTCGATGGTGACGTGGAGCTGGAAATAATAGGGGTCGATGCCCAGCTCCTTGAGCTCGTAGGCGCTGATCAGCAGGTGCAGCGGCAACTGTTCGTAGCCGAGGTTGTAGCCGATCACCTCCGGCAGGAAGGCCTCGGCCTGCAGGCCCAGCGCCAGCTGGATGGCGCCCTGGCGATAGAGCTCGTCGTCCAGAGCGCCGGGCTGTTCGCAGCCTTGCGCCGCCAGCAGCCGACGGTACAGCAGCACGTGATTCTGCGCCGCCAGGCCATCGCCCAGCTCTTCCAGATAGGTGCGCACCAGCGGTTGCAGGCGCAGGTCACGCCAGTACGGCAGGCAGCCATAGAGCCAGGCGCCATCGACCTCCTTGGTCGGTGCCACTGCGCGCAGGAAGTACAGGGCCTGAGCGCGCCCGGCGAAGTACCGTCGAGGGCCACCGGCATGGCGCTCGGCGAGGTAGGCCGCGTATTCGGCGCCGACCTGCGCAGTGTGCTGGCGCGACCACTGGGGCAGCTCGGCGGGCACTTCGGGCAGGGCGCAGGGCAACTGCGCCGCCTCCTCCAGGCTCGTTTCGAGCACGGCACGTGCCGCAGGCGCACCCGGCCGTGCCGCGAGCAACTGGCGGTAGCTGGCTTGCCAGGGGCCGCTCTCCGGGGCTGGGCGCGCAAGCTTGGCGAGCGGCGTGGCGAGGCTGGCAATCGGCATGGACGGTTTCTCCTGTGGCAGGGCCATGTTCTGTCTAGGAGGGGCCGGTTCGGACAAAGATTCCACCTAAATCTTGGCCAGCGGGCGCTCCGTCCGATGGGTTGAACCTGGCTGCCTCGGAGCGGCTCCATCGCTGCACCCACCCCATGCGAGCAGGCCATGACAAACAGCAGTTTCGGCATCGAAGAGGAGTTCTTCCTTACGGATCAGGCCAGCAGGAAGGTGGCCCGCGACGGCCTCGACACCTTCGCCACGGCGTGCCGGCAGGCGCTGGGTGCGGGGTTTACCCGGGAGATGTTCGCCGCCCAGTTCGAGGTGGTGACGCCGGTGTTGCACGACCTCACCGCAGCGCGCCAGTACCTGAGCCAGGCGCGCCGCTGCCTGGCTCGTCTGGCGCAACGCCAGGGCTGTGGCATCGTCGCCGCCGGCAGTCAGCCGCTGGCTGACTGGCGGGATGTGCAGGCCACCGACCTGGCCCGCTACCAGCCGATCTTCGACGAATACCGCCTGGTCGCCAGCCGCAGCGTGCTGGCGGGCTTGCATGTGCACGTCGGGGTGCCCGAGGGCGTCGACCGCATCCGCCTTATGAACCGGCTCATACCCTGGTTGCCGCTGCTGCTGGGCCTGAGCGCGTCATCACCCTTCTGGCAGGGGCAGGCGTCGGGCCTGATGAGCTATCGCCAGGCGGTGTGCGATGAGTGGCCGCGCATGGGCATACCCGATCACTTCCGCGACGAGCATGCCTACCAGCAGTATCTGCAGGTGATGACCGACACCGGCTGCATCGCTTCGGCGGCCAGCCTGTGGTGGAACATCCGCCCGTCGCTGCGCTACCCGACCCTGGAGCTGCGCATCGCCGATGCCTGCCCCGACCTGGACGATGCGCTGTGCATTGCCGGGCTGTTCCGCGCCATGCTCGAGCACCTGCTGACCACGACTCATCCGGCCTGGGTGGATGACCCGCTGACCCGCACCCTGACCCTGGAGAACCGCTGGCGGGCCAAGCGCCGTGGTGTGCGTGGCGACTTCATCGAACCGGCCAGCCGCCGCAGCCTGCCGTTCCAGGCCTGGCTGGAGCTGGTGCTGGAGCAGATCGGCGAACGGCTGCCGGCCGCCGACCAATGGCTGTTGGCCCGCGCCCGCCGCCTGGCGCGACAGGGTGGCAGTGCCGAGGCACAGTTGCGCCACTACCGGCAGGCCCGTGTTGCCGGCCAGGGCCATGGCGAGGCCTTGTGCAGCCTGGTCGACGCCTTGATGGCGCAGAGCGGCCTGTACCACTCGTCCCAATAGCCTGAACGTCTGCCGGGGGGCGATCTCCCAGATAGCACATGCCTTGTCCGGGAGAACCCTCATGCGTGCATTGACCTATCACGGCAGCCACGACGTCCGCGTCGAACAGGTGGCCGACCCGATCATCGAACAGGCCGACGACATCATCCTGCGGGTTACCGCCACGGCCATCTGTGGCTCGGATCTGCACCTGTATCGCGGCAAGATTCCGCAGGTGAAGCACGGCGACATCTTCGGCCATGAGTTCATGGGCGTGGTGGAAGAGGTGGGGCCGGACGTCACTGCGGTGAGCAAGGGCGACCGGGTCATCGTGCCCTTCGTCATCGCCTGCGGCAGTTGCTTCTTCTGCCAGATGGATCTGCACGCGGCCTGCGAAACCACCAACCCGGGGCGCGGCGCGATTCTCAACAAGAAGCAGATCCCATCGGGCGCCGCGCTGTTCGGCTACAGCCACCTCTACGGCGGCGTGCCGGGCGGCCAGGCCGAGCTGGTGCGGGTGCCCAAGGCCAACGCCGGGCCGTTCCGCATTGCTGAAGGGCTGGACGACGAGCGGGTGCTGTTTCTCACCGACATCCTGCCCACCGGCTACCAGGCCGTGACCAACGCCGGTGTCGGGCCGGGCAGCAGTTTGGCGATCTTCGGTGCCGGCCCGGTGGGGCTGATGAGTGCTGCCTGTGCGCGCATGCTCGGCGCCGAGCAGATCTTCATGGTCGACCACCATGCCTATCGCCTGCAGTACGCCCAGCAGACCTACGGCGTGATACCGCTCAACTTCGACCAGGTGGACGACCCGGCCGCCGCCATCATCGAGCAGACGGCAGGTCGCCGTGGCGTCGATGCGGTGATCGATGCGGTGGGTTTCGAGGCCAAGGGCAGCCTGACCGAAACCGTGCTCACCACGCTCAAGCTCGAAGCCAGTAGCGGCGTGGCGCTGCGCCAGTGCATGGCCGCCGTGCGCCGTGGCGGCACGGTGAGCGTGCCCGGGGTCTATGCCGGCTTCATCCATGGCTTCCTGTTCGGTGATGCCTTCGACAAGGGGCTGACCTTCAAGATGGGCCAGACCCATGTGCACCCGCTGCTGCCGAAGCTCCTGGAGCATATCCAGCGCGGTGAGCTGAACCCGGAAGTGATCATCAGCCATCGCCTGCCGTTGAGCGAGGCGGCCGAGGGTTACCGCATCTTCGAGTCACGCAGCGAGGACTGCCGCAAGGTCATCCTGCGCCCCTGAGCAGCGCACGGCCACTGGCCCGATTGTCTGAACCTTTGTCGGGTGGTGGTGCTTCTAAACCACACAGGGGCCGCATTGGCTCCGTCATCGATCAGGAGAACATGCCATGTCATCACTCACTCATAACGTCCACCGTCTGGAGCGTGTGGTATCGCTGGCCACCGGCGTCACCGCCATAGTTGCCGGCGTTTCCCGTGGGGGCGCCGGGGGTGTGCTCAAGGCGTTGGGCGGCGCGGTGCTGGTGCAGCGCGGTTTGACCGGGCATTGCGTGGTCAAGGGGATGGTCAGTGATCCCAAGGCCGAGATCGAGTGCCTGCGCCAATGCATCGCCGACATGCGTGCCGCACTGCCCAAGGTGCAGGCCAAGGTGCCTGAGCAGAGTGCAGCGAGCAGGGCGCCACATCAGGAGTCCAAGCTCGACCATGCCGTGGAGGAAACCTTCCCGGCCAGCGACCCGATTTCGCCCTGAGTAGGGCTTCCATGCGGCGGCCTCATGCCGCCGCGGGTAACAGGAGATTTGCCATGCAAGAAGACCGCAACGACAAGCCACTGGATTTCCAGGACGACCAGCAAGCGCAGGACGAGCGCGCCGCGGAGTGCCAGGCAGGGCTGACCGGCGCCGCCACTCAGGGGCAGAGCGAGCACGAGGACAACGTCAGCCTCGACGACCTCAGCCCGGATACCCTGATCGACGACAGCGGTGCGCGCTCGCCGGTCGAGCCCGGCGCGGATCGACCGGCGGACGAGGAACTCAGCGTGGTGGACGAAAGCCAGGTGGATCTGGGCGTCGGCCTGGACGAAGCCGAGCTGGCCCGCTCCGCGCCGCTCGACGGTGAGCCGTGGAGCGACGAGGTGGTCGACGGCGAGGGTGATGACCGCGAATGAATGCGCGCTCCATTCATTCGCCATGCGCAGCGCGTCATTGGTCCTTGCGCAGTGCCTCCAGCAGTTCCTGCTTGCGCATGCGTGAGCGCCCGGAGAGATCGCGCTTGCGCGCCAGCTCCATCAGTTCGTCACGGCTCATGGCCTCCAGCTTCTGCCCGGGGCGGGGCACGCCCTGACGTGTTTTTGCCGCACGGCGCGCAGAGGATTCGCGCGCCGCTTTTTTCTCCTCACCGCTGGTGCTGCGGCCCGATCCGCCGGGCTTGTCGCCGCCACCGGACTGCTTGTTGACCGTGGCCCAGGCCCGCGCTTCGGCTTCGTCCTTCGGCACACCACGAGCCTCGTAACTGTCCTCGATATGCTCGGCCTTGCGTTTCTGCTTGTCGCTGTACTTGGCTTTGCTGCCCCTTGGCATGGTCACGTTCCTCCAGCAGGCGGCCCCGGCCGGATTGCCGAGGCTCTAGCTGAAGAAGCGCAGGGCAGGGGATTGGTTCCCCCTTCTGGATAAGCGGCCAGATAAAACCAGGCGAACCCTCGCCGCGCCTGTCGCTCAGAGCAAGAAACGGACTCGCATCAGGAGGGCATGATGGATGTGTGGGAAACCCTGCTGGCCACCCTGCAACTGGAGCTGGCCGACCTGCAGCAGATCGAGCATCTGCTGCGCTCCAGTCTGCGCCTGCTGCTGGTGATGCTGCTGGGCGGGCTGCTCGGTTACGAGCGCGAGGCCACCGGCAAGGCGGCCGGGGTGCGCACGCACATGCTGGTGTGCCTGGGCGCGAGCATCTTCGTCATGGTGCTGGAACAGGAGGGCGCGGCAGGAGACGCCATGAGTCGGGTGATCCAGGGCGTGGCCACCGGCATCGGTTTTCTCTGCGCCGGCACCATTCTCAAGGGCAACAGCCTGGCCGACGTCAAGGGCCTGACCACCGCCGCCGGGCTGTGGTCATCGGCGGCCATCGGCGTGGCGGTGGGGTTGGGGCGCGAAGCCATTGCCATCCTGGCGACTCTGCTGGTGTGGACGGTGCTGCGGGTGATCCCGCGGCTGCTGGATACGCCGCGCAAGAACGGCAATCCCTGAGCAAAAAAATGGTTCATCGCATTTTCAGGGGGATGCCGGGTTGATAGCGGACTGGCAAGTTTGTGTGTGGTCTTGTTGTCATGGTTTGGTGTTCCGGACGCCGCTTTGGGTGTTTTCAGATATTCCGGGTTTCGCCCCCTCGGGCGACTCACTTTTCTTTGAA